>CANTDZ010000031.1 GCA_947652665.1 uncultured Clostridia bacterium | reverse complement strand
TCGCCTGGCTCAACAATTCCCGCCGTCTTGCCAAAGATTATGAGATATCTGTCCGATCTGCTCAGGCTGTTTGTATTATTGCTGCTTTTCGTACTTTACTCAAAAGGTTTTAGGCTATTGGTACGGGTTCTAAGAAAAATTGTCTCCCGTTCTAAGGAGTGTTTCCGAGCACACTTGCGCCGACCGCCCCCGCGAAGGGGAGCGGCCCGAGCAAGAGGCCCCCATTACGCTTGCAAAGCCTGCTGAACTGGAGTGCGCGCCAATAGCAGACGCCCTTGATTTTGCGTATTACAACGCTATCCATCCTAAATCTCTATTTACTGAAGTGGAAATCAAAAAATTATCAACCCGTGAGATTTTTTGCCCTGTCAAAAGGTATATATAGTAGGAGTACTCCTGCTCCTGCCAGATTCCCGAATCTATGGGATAATACAAAAGTCTGGAGGAAAATCATATGAAAAGAAGCTTATCATTTGTCCTGGTTCTAAGTCTGCTCCTTTTATCCGCCTGCCATGCTGAGCAGGAACAGATCTATAGCCGTGCGATGGAGAAGATGTCTTCAGCCAATAGTCAAGCCACCCCGGAGGGTAGTGGTTTACATGGCGAGCTTACCATCAAGACACTGATCACTTTTGACGAAAACAGCGCCATGTACTTTCTGATTAAAGAATTCATGAAGCTGCACCCGAATGTGACGATTGACGTGGACTCTAGCGTATCCAGCCTAGAGTGGGCCAATATGTCCCGGGCAGAGACCCAAATAGCCAAGGATAGCTTCTCTTCGGGGATTTCTATGGAGATTGGCAGCGGCGAGGCGGATTATATTATGTATGATGTCCGGGATAGGATTAATATCCCCCAGCTCACCCGCAACGGTCTGTTGATTGACCTTTATCAGTTCTGGAATAATGACCCTGAACTGAATCATGGAAACTATTTCACCAATGTGCTGGAGGGTTTTGAGGTAGACGGCAAACTGGCTACGCTGCCCATTGCTTTCTCCTTTTATGACCTTTATCTGAACCGCGAGATTCTGGATGAACTCAAGGTCGATTCGGAAAGTATTGAAACCGTAGACGCGAACAAAGTTCTGGATTGGTATGAGCAGGCCAGGGAGTCACACGCGGATTTGAACTTGAATTTCTCCTCTCCGGGCAAGGACGGGCTGTACTACTATTTGGAACGCTGCCGGTATATAGACCTGGAAAACCAGGACTCTGCCTTTGATTCCCCGGAATTCATTGAGTTTTTGACCCGCACCAACAATGCCCTCAATGAGGAGCCCGGCCTGGACCAGCAGCTGCTGGGAATGGGGAACAATGGCGGGCTCTTAGATGCCAATATCAGCTATCGGAAAACGGGGAAGTACCCGGAAAACATTTTCGCCTGGCAGGCGGAAACATTCAAGACCGTGGTAGAAAATGCCCGACCTGGCTTTTTTGTCCTGGAGGACTCTTTTCTGCCAAACCTGATTACCATGCAGCAGCCCAAAGAATACGCTGCGGGACCGTATCCCCTTACAACCTCGGATGGAAAGCTGGGGGTACGTTCCGTGGAAGAATTCTGTGTGCCGGTCTCCATGAAAAACCCGTCGCTGGCCTGGGAGTTCATCCGGTACTGCATAAGCGCCCGGGATATGGAGCATCTGAATTTTGCGGAGATGGGCTCGTCGGCAACTTATACAAACCGAATCCCTCTCTGCAAAACCACTTTCCAGAATATGCTGGCAGATATCGATCAGAATGGTCTGCATGACCTTTCGATGGGATACAGCGACTTCGATACCATTGACTCAGCGGCAATGACAGAAATGATGGACCAGATTCTGAATCGTCCTATCGTCAATATTGACTTGTACAGTGTGGATGTGGACGAGTTTTTGCAGGAGTTTTACGTAAACGGCCTGACCACTCCGGAGCAGTGCGCAGAAAAGCTGCAGGGCCGGGCATATATTTGGCTGAATGAATAAGGCTTTAGGGCGCCGCCCGGGTGGAGGAGCGGGAAAATTGACCGCGCTCTAAAGGCCCTTTACAACCCTCACACCAAGTGTTATACTGAACACAATAAAGCCCTCTCCTCCAAAGGATGTGACTCCATGTTAAAACGCGCCATTTACAGCCTCCGCTACCACTGGAAAAAAGTCCTAGCCCACATCCTCACCTACTCCGTGCTGTTTTCCCTGTGCTTCGGAGCTATCATGGTTTATAGCACGGTGCGGGGGCAGCAGTCTTTTTTACAAGGCGCCCTGCAGCGTGCGGTGACCCTGCGCGCCGGTGACTACAAAGTCCGCGTAGCAAAAGACCGCCAGGGCCGGATGACCACCAAGCTTCCTCATGCAGATATGGAAAAGCTTTTGCAAGACGAAGCCATCGAGGACTGGAATACCTGCGACACCTTGGCCCTGCACATTGAGGGAAGCAAGCTCTTGTACCCGGAAGAACGGGAAAAATCCTTTCAGGAACATTACTACGGCCAGCTTGCCTATGTGCATGAGGACGGCATGAATGCCATCTGCGTGCGGGACAGTGAAAGGAGCCAGGCGTTTGTCACCACGGGCTTTCAGCTGGTAGAAGGCGAGCATTTCTCTGGGGACGACCCTGGGGATATCCTCATGGTCTCCGAAGATTTTGCCCGGCTGAACGGCCTGCGTGTTGGCGACAAGGTACGCGTATCAAACATCGCAAACGACGACCAGTTCGCGCCCTTTGCGGCGGAGCTGGAGATTACAGGCATTTTCCGCGCCCCGGACAGCACTCTGCTCAAGGGGATAGGGGCGCGCCCGGAAGAAACCTTGGTCATGCCTTTAGCCCTGTGCAACCGACTTTTGCAGGAGCCCCTGGACACCTACGGATATCGATATGTTACCTTCTATCTCAAAGAAGGGGCAGACCGGCAGGCCTTTATCGACCGGCTGCAAACGGACTTGCCCATAAGCCAAATCCTGGATGATTATTTTGGAACCTATACACAGACATTGCCCCCGGAGGCGGCCGGGATGGACTGGGACGAAGCATACGAATACATAACAAGCCATCCCGCGTACATCCTCCAACTGGACAGCCAGTGGTACGACATGGTAGCCAAGCCTTTGGAACAAGAGGCAAAGCTAGCAGGGGCTATGCTCTATCTTCTGTTGGGTTCCGTGGCGCTCATTATCGCTTTGATTGTGGTGCTGTCTGTAAAAGAACGCCGGCGCGAAGTCGGTATCTTGCTGTCCATGGGGGAATCCAAAATCAAGGTGGTCGGGCAGCTTGCTATTGAAACTGTCCTGCCGATGCTGATATCTTTGGCAATCGGTGTTGGCGTGGGCACGGTTGTGGGGGTGCCGTTGGCGGAGGACCTGTGCAACGGCGTATACGAGCAGACGGCGGCAGATACCCAGAGTGAAAACAGCTCCGTTACTTTTGGCTATGTCCTGAATTATTCGGTCGAGCCTGCCGCTACCAATGAACGCAGCCTTGCCAGCATCTTGAATTTTGGCGACCAGCACAGCCTGGAGGTCTTCCCCCAAGCGGTCGTGCAGGTGGATACGGAATCGATAGCGGCCTATGCAGGCCTTTTGCTGGCAGCGGCGCTGTTGGCGCTATTGGCTCAAAGCATGGCTATTTTGACGGCCAAGCCTGCAAAAATTTTGCTGAACAGGAGGTAAGGGCATGAATTTCCTGAAGCGCGCTTTTTTCAGTGTAAAAGCTTATTGGCGCAAAGACCTCCTTATGTTTATCATCTTTACCTGCGCCTTTTTTCTCGTACTGACGGCTTTTTTAATGCTCGACGGGGCCAAGCAGTCTGCCGAGACGATGAAGGAAGAATACAAGGCGGTGGTTACGGCCGTGGATTACGATGTCCGCAGCCCTGACCTTTACGACAGCAACCTCATTTCGCCGGAGACGGTAGAGGCGTTCCGGGCGCATCCTCTGGCGGAGAGCGTGACGACTTTTGCTTATTCCTCCGCGCGGTCGGCCCCAAATTTACGGCCCTATGCGGTGGAAGCGCAGTTGGAAGAATACTTTGCTGTGTCTTTCCCGGTGCAGGCCACGGACAACGTGGAGGCGGCCCCGGATTTTGCCACGAAAAACAATTATCTGGTAGAAGGCGCGCTATTTGAGCCGGGGCAAACGGGTGGGATGCTTATCAGCGAGACCGTGGCCGAGCAAAACGGCCTGCGCGTGGGGGACACTGTAACTTTGCCCACTTACTATGACAACCTCGGTGGGCAGGATGTGGAGGTAACCGTGCGGGGCATTTACGGCATCAAGAACCCGGTGGGTTACACGGAAGACCCTTATTTTAACAGTGAAAATCTTCTCTATGTCACACCGGACGTGGGCACGATGCTTAACGGTGAGAATGTCAATTATTTTATTGCCTCCTGCACGGTCGCAGACCCGGAAAGAGCTATGGAGTTTGTAAGCAATATGCAGTCCGCCAGCCTGCCGGAGGGGGAGGGCCTGCAGTTTTCCATCAACGATAGCCACTACCGCTCCGTGCGAAGCCTGATTGTCAGTGTGACCCGCATCGCATCGGCCATGCTGGTGGCAGCTATTGTAGTGGGCTGTGTGGTACTCGTTTTGCTGACGCTCATCTCCCTCAAGAGCCGCGACTTTGAAATCGGCGTGCTGCTCTCCATGGGGGAGGATAAGTGGAAAATTTGTGCCCAGCTGGTGCTGGAATCGCTGTTCCCCGTGCTGCTTTCGGCGACTGCCGCCCTGTGCATGACGCCTTTGGCGCGGCTTTGCATTGGGGAAATTTTCGGCGGCTCCTTAGAACTGGCCGGGGTCACACCGCAGAGTGCGTTGGCGATTTACTTGGCGGCAGTGGTGCTGACGTTGGCAGGGTCGGCGGTGATGGGGTATAAGGTTGGAAGGTATCAACCGAAGAGGATTTTGGCGGGGTTGGAGTAAGCGGGGTTTTTCTTTGGTTTATGCGGCGTAGGATTTGAGGTGGTTTTCTGTTTCACCTGCGGCTCAACTGTCTAAAGATATAATACAAAAAGCCGCTTGGCTGTGAGGTTTCCCTCAGCCAAGCGGCTTTTCTACACAATCTTATTTTAATGCGTCCAAAGGCACAATGCCCGAACAAGCCTTTCCCTATTCTGTCCCGTCTGCCTCCGGCGCCTTATGCTGCAGCTGATTGAGCATCGCCAGCAGCTCCTGTGGCTGGGACTGCTCCAGCGCTGCATCGCGGTTTTCCACCATGGCACTGTACAGCTCGCTGCGCAGCACCGGCACTTCCTTGGGCGCGTCGATGGCGATCTGGGTCTCGCTGTCCTTCGTCGACAGCACGGTAATCTTGATGTCCTCCCCAATGAGGAAGGATTCACCTTCCCTCCTGCGCAGGATCAGCATCCGCACCGCCTCCTTCCCCGAACTCAGACAGCAGGTGGCGCATCCCATAGGCGTCGCTTTCCAGGATCACCTGCATACCGGTATGGGTCTCCTCGTGTATGGCGATGGGGCATTTTAAGTTCACCGTGCTGCTGGAGACCGGGTTCTTTACCACGCACAGCACGTAATAGCAAAGCTCACGGCTGTCCGCCGCGCCCAGAGACTTCAGCTCTTCCGGCTGGAGCTCCGGCGCGTAGCCGCCGCTAAAGGAAAACGGGTTTATGCACACGAAAGCCAGCTCCGGCGTCGAAGTGCTTTGCAGGCACAGCAGGGTGCCGTCGCTGCCGGAAAAAGGCAGCAACAAAAACTCCCTCTCCTCCTCGAAAGCGAAAAGGCCCTTGGGGAAGGACAAAACGTCCTCCCGCTGGAAATCGATCTCTCCGAAATATTTGGTTTTACACTTCACCTTGTTACCTCTTTAAGCCTGCACGTCGAGGGGCTCGTAGTTCGGGTCCGCCGAGGGCGGGACATACATGGGGCCGCCCACATACTTGATGATGACCTCCGGCCTCTGTACAACGGAAATCTCGATGTCCCCAGGCTCGAACTCGAAGCCGACGCCGCCAGTCTTCCAGTCAAAATTCAGCTTATCCATCTCATAGCGGATCTGCATGGTGCCGTCTTCCCACTCCAGGTTGACGCCGCCCTTGGGGATGAAGTCCAGGCCGAAATTATTGGGGTCGCCGGCAATGAGGGTCTTGTCAAAATCCTCGGCGGCAAACTGGGTGATAAGCTCCTGACCCAGCTTGGCGTTCAGGCACAGCTGCCCCCGCTGGGCATACGTGGCCGTGGCCTCATACACCGACTGCTTGCCCTTCTGGGCAGACTGCTCCACCGACTGCATAGTGGTGGGGCGGATAGAGCTCTGGGCTTCAAACGAGTCCATTTTCACCTTAATAGGCCGGCTCTTGATGTTCAGGCCGCCCTTATCCCGGCTGATTTCCACCTCGGCCGAAGCGTTGTTATACACCAGCCGGGCGTTTTTCGTGCGCATCTCGATCTCGATGGGTACAGTTTTAATTTCAATCAACGGTCCCATAGTTCACGTACTCCCTTCCTACAAGTCTCCTTTTCTTAATATCATAATACGCTTAACTCAAATAGTCAAGCAAAGACTGCGATAAAATGCCATTGCCGATCTTCAACGCAGCATTATAGGAGTATTGGGCCCACATCAACGACGTGATAGCGTCAGCCGGGTCCATGTCCTCCACGCCAACAATCTGGTTGTTCAGCGTATCGTCCAGCTCCTTGAGGCGCTCTTTGTTGCTGTCCAGGAAAGCCACCTCGGTGTCCAAATCCACGTGGGTGACGCTGACCTTGCCCATGGCGTTCTGCAGCTTTTCAATGAGCCGGTCGATATCGCGCACAGCTGCGTACTCGTTGATCTCGCCGGTTTCGGGGTCCTTGACGCCCCAGGCGGGGTCGCCGTCCTCGGCCCAGGCACCGGAATCCTGGTCGCAGTTATACAGCAGTTCGCCGGTCTTTTTGATGATGCTGATGATATTCAGCGGGTCGCCGTCGCTGTCCTTGCCGTAGCCGCCATAGGGTTCGCCTGCGGCGGTCTGGGCATCGCTGCCGCCCAAGTATTTAAGCCCGCACAGCGCCTGGTTAAACGCCGTTGCTGGGATGATTTTGCCGGTATTTTCGTCCTCCTCAAAGCCCATGCCCAGGTCGACGAAAGTTGTCTCGCCCAGCATCGCCTTGAGGGCTTCTTGGGCTTCTCTGGCTTCGGCGGTTTTGTCGTCTTGGCCTTCGACATCTTCGTTTACGGTTACGCTGGAATAGGTTGTTTCTGTGTCGCGCCTTACATTTGAAACAGGAGCATTCTGTACTGCGCCATCTTTCAGCGCTTTGAGGGTAAATTTCCCATCCTTATAAGAAGCCTCATATTCCTTGCCTGCCTTAGCATTATAGGCAGTAACAAAGTTATTCATGGTAGCGTCTACATCGCCATCTGTCTGTATTATAGCACCTTCGCCATCAAACTGGATTTCATCGCCTGCTTGCAAATTCAAGCTAGTTATATCAATGCTATATTCCGCTTTCTGCGGCTGCAAAGAAGGGTCTTTCGGGTCTAAATCGACCTTGATGCCGCGATAAGTCAAATCCCCATCCGTGTCCCAGGCGAAGGGGGCATTCATGCCGTCGGCTCCGGCGAAGATGTACTCGTCGGTATACTTGGAGTTCATGGAGAACACAATAGACTCTGCCGTGGCAATCATGGACTGCCCCAGCGCCCGGCGGCCTGAAGCCGTGGGGTCGGACGAACCGCGCAGGGCGGAGAAGTTGCCCAGCTCGTTGGTGAGCTTGTCATATACCTCATCCAGCGTGTCCCAGCCCTGGCTGAACTTGCCGGCCACGCGGTCGTTGCTGGCCATTTGGGCTTCCGTGTTCCAGCGGGCGCGCCGCAGCTGGAACGCCTTGGTGGCGGCAGCGGGGTCCTCGCTGTAGGAGTTGAACTGCCGGTTGGTTATAACCTTGTTGCTGGCGGCGTTCAGGCCGCGGTAGGTTCGCTGTAATGTGGATTTATAGCTGTACATTGTGCCGTTGGTTGTTACGCGGCGTACCATAAAAAACACCTCTCATTCAAAATTTCACTTTATCTGCCCACAATGCCCGTATTGTTGATGAGCCGCTCCAGCATTTCATCCAGGGTGGTGAGCAGCCGGCAGGCCGCCGAATAAGATTTCTGATACTGCATCATGTTAACGGTCTCGTCGTTGAGGTCCACGCCGGACACGCCCTCACGGGCCAAGTACAAATCGTCGCAGGCAGTGTTATAGTTATCCAGCGCCTCTTCCGTGGACTTCTGATCCGCCCCCAGGACGGTGTTGATCTTGGTCAGCATTCCGAAGAAGCTGCCGTTAAAGTAAGCCTGGTCGCCCAACTGAGCGGGGGGGTCTTTGATGATATCCGCCGGGGCAAAGTTGAATTTCTGCTCCATCAGGGTGACCATGTGGTTCAGGTTGTCCTGGGCGGTGCTTTGATTTTTGTAAATCTCGGGGTCTTTGGTGCGCAGGATGGTCACGGCGTCGGTAGACCAGTCCAAAGAAATAGACAGGTTCCGGGCCGTAATATTCTCGGTATCGTTGGTATTGCCGCCGCTGCTGAACAGCACGCCAGCGCGCATTTCATCTATAGTGGCCTTATCTTTTAGACAGTCATCCAAGCTGGCTTTTAAGTTTTCTGGCTCAATTTCGATTTTAGCTAACTCATCATCAGGTAAACCAGTGGGGTCTGCACTATAATATTTTGTCGTTTTGTTCCCGTTTGCATCCGCCGTTGTTTTTGCCCAAACCTTTGCTGTACCTGGGTTTGTGTCAGCCTTCGGGTCACCATCATAAAGAACCGCAACCCCTAATCCATCTTTATCGATGTTCGTTGCATCCGCCCAATACAACCCCGGATTCGATGTCGGGTTCATATCCAACGTATTCGCATCATTAAACCACTTCGCAAAGGTATTGGCCAAATGGTTCAGCGCATTAGTATAGAAGGGGATGCCGCGCTTGGTAGTGCAGTCGGGGTCGACGGCGTAGTCTTCCTGGCTGGAATACTCGCCCTTCTCTGTCAGCATTTCCCTTGCCGACTGCAAAGCGCCATACATGAAGTTGTCGCCAATCTTGAGATACATCTCCTCATTGGGGTCAACATATTTTTCTACGTCAAGGCTGGTATCGGCCGTAGCCTTATCCATGCGGCGTTCTTCGCCAGGCATGATGTTCTCGTGGCGGTCGCGCAGGACAGAAGCTTGCAGACGGAAGAGCGGGTCGTCGTCTTCGCCTTCGACCATATATTCTTCAAAGTCATCCATGTTTAAATTGGCGTCAGCTTGTATCTCTGCTTCTGTCAATATCTGTTTAGGGTCATTTTTATTTACCCACAACAGCTTATCATCATCATTTTTAGCTTGCACCATTTCCTTCTGAATGGAAAGCTGCGACCCATAAATACCGTCAATCAACGTAACGCCGCCGAAGACGCTGGTCTTGTCGGCCATTTCAATCTTCAGCTTCTCCACGGTCATGCCAGCGCCGATATCCTCTTCGGAGTAGGTAACGTGGATGCGCATATAGCCGGACAGCTCGTCGATGAGGGCGTTGCGCTCGTCCTTAAGCTCCAGGGCGTCGCCGCCGTGTATGTTCTCCTTGCGGATGGCTTCGTTCAAATCGCGGATGCCGGTCAGCACGGTATTCACGCGGTCCAAATCCTGCCGGAAAGCCTTCTCATAATCCTTCTGCAGGGTATCCAGCTGCTTGGCGTAGTCGTTGAACCACGCCACGATGCTCTGGGCCGAGGCGCGGGTGATGGTATTGTACTGGTCACGGCTGGCGCCCTCGGTGTTCTGGAGCTGCAAGTCTTCAAAGAACTGCTTAAAGGCCAGCTCCAAAACGCCGTCCTTCTCCTTGCCCTTGCCAACCTCGTCGAAGATAGCGGACAGCTGATCCAGCGCGCCCAGCTTCGAATCCATCGCGCCCACGTTGGCGTTCTCGTTGCGGTAGCGGATGTCCAGGTACGGGTCGCGCAGCTGGATAACGCCGGTGGTCAGCGCGCCCGCGCCCACGCGGATGTCGTTGGTAATAGTATAATGGTCCACGCCGCCCACGTGCAGGGCTTTCTGCTGGAGCACTTGGCGGGTATAGTTGGGGGTATTGATATTGGAAATGTTGTTGCCCGTGACCTCCAGGGCCTTCTGCGAGGCATAGATGCCTAGCCTGGCGGTCGAGAACCCGCCGAAAGTCGATACATTGCTCATATTGATGATCCTCCTAGCCTTGATTCATAAATCGGTGGGCTTATGCCCGCAAATCGGCGCGCATCCGGGGCGGCGGGCCGTCGTCGGGAGGGGGCGCATCCTGGGGCAGCATCTTCTCGATGTCCCGCAGCATCCGCTCCATGGCGTTCCTTGCGGCAGCGGCCCCGCTCTGATAGCGGCTGAACTGCTGCTGCAGCGCCTCCACGGTCTCCCTTGCCTGCACCTGCATCCCACTGGGGTAATGCTCGTAAACGCGGTTTAGAGGCACTTCCTGGAGCCCCAGCTCCTTCAGCAGTGCCTCGCGCCTTTTTTCTAAAGTCTTGAGGGCCAGCGTGATGACCTGCTCGCGCTTCATGCACGCATCTAGCTCCTCCAGGTCGGCCTGCTTGGTGCAGTCGACCTTCCTCCGTGCCAGTCCTGCCAGCTGATCGAGGGTGTCCGTCAGCTCGCCCAGCAGCTTCAAAAACTCGCCATAGGGCTCACTCACAGCCTCAAACCTCCCCTAACAACAGCATCTTCCGGGCAATATTCCCGGCGTCTATCTTGTATTCGCCAGCCTGCACCTGGTCGTGCAGTACGCCGATCTCACCGGTGGTGGTCGCCGTGCGCACATCCTGGGCGATGCGGCTCTTCATTTCCATCATGAATGGGTCGTTCTCATGGGCGCTGATGGTCACCTGGTCGTACTTGCCGCCTGCAGCGCCAGCCCGCGCCGCCTTGACAGGCCGGGCCCTCCCGGTCCGCACAGGGCCGCCCACGGGGGCAATACCATTTCGGGAAAACTGGATCATATACGTCCCTCTTTTCTGATTCGCTCATTCTAATATTATCATCGGATGTGGCCTACGAAAAATTAAGGGGCCGCAAACAATTAATTGACACGCCGGCCCCACCTGTGGTATAGTGTTGGAAAGGGATGCAAGGAGCTGGTTCTTATGAATAACGAAGAAAAAATTTTAGACTTACTCACCCATCTTACCGGCAAAGTTGACAGCATAGACAACCGCTTAGGAAATGTAGAGACCCGGCTGGGTAATGTTGAGACCCGCCTGGATGGTGTTGAAACCCGCCTGACCCATTTGGAAGAAGAGGTTGAGATCATCAAAGAAGACGGCCAGATCACTCGTGGGGCCACCAACGCCATCCTTGACTGGATAACCAAAGCGCAGCATATGGTACGTGTCCCCTTTGACGAATAAGCCCCCTACACAAACAAAACCCCGGCAAGGCTCACCGCCTGCCGGGAATTTTTTATATTTTCAGCCTTCGCAGCAGTACCCCCGCGATATTCTCGCAGGAAGCCTGCTCACAAACCGCGCCCTTATCATAGGCCACGCCGGGCATTCCATACACCACGCTGGACTCCTTATCCTGCCCAATGGTATAGGCCCCGCGCCTGCGCATGGCCAGAAGGCCTTCGGCGCCATCGGCACCCATGCCGGTCATGATGATGCCCACCATCTTACACCGCACGTTCTCCGCCATAGAGTGGAACAGCGCGTCCACCGAAGGCCGGTGCCCGCTGACCCGCTCGCCCGGGGTGCAGGTAACAAAATACTCCCCCGCCGGGGTACGGTTGACACGGCACTGCAGGTCGGCCGGAGCCACCAGCGCCAGGCCTTTCTGGATTCGGTCGCCATTGGTTGCCTCTTTCACCTGCATACGGCACAGACGGTTCAGACGGTCCGCATACATTTTTGTAAACCCGGGCGGCATATGCTGTACGATCACCATGCCCGGGATGTCTTCCGGCAGGCGCTTCATGACTTCCAGCGTCGCCTCGGTCCCTCCCGTGGACGCCCCCAGCCCCACGATGTACTGGGGCGCAGACCCCAAAAGCTTGGGCGTCGCAATGACAGGCTCCGGCTCCTTTGCCGCGGGACGGGCAGCAGCCGGACGGCGCACCTTGGCCGTAGACGCCACGATCACCTTCTGCACCAGGGACTGTATAAACTCGTCCCGGCTCTCCGTGCCGTCAGGCTTGCGCACAAAATCCACCGCCCCGGCGTGCAGGGCGTCAAACACTTTCAAGTTCAGCGACGAGCAAAGCACCACCGGCAGCGGATGCTCCGGCAGCAGCTTCTTCAAAAGCTCGATGCCGGTCATGCCGGGCATCTGCACGTCGCAGGTCATCACGTCCGGGTTCAGCTGTTCCACCTTTCTCTCGGCGTCCATGGCATTGATGGCATACCCCACCACTTCCAGCCGGGGAGACGTGCTCAACCCGTCGATGATGGTTTTCCGGGCCACGATGGAATCGTCCACCACTAAGACCCGTATCTTTTTCCCAATCATATTCATCCTAAACCTCCTCGTGGCTCTGGCTATGCTTTACGGAATATAGACGTGGCCACGCGGCGGTAGGGCGTATCCGGCGACAGGTTCTCCGCCTTGCTGATGACCAGGTATCCCCCCGGCACCGTGGCGTCGTAAAACCGCCTGACCAGGGCGTCCTTGGTAGGCTGATCAAAATAAATCATTACGTTGCGGCAGAAAATCAAGTCGAACTTGCGCTTGAACTGGATGGGGTCCATGAGGTTAAACTGCCGGAAAAGCACGTTCTGCTTGACCTTAGGGGCCACGGTGTACGACCCGTTTGAGCCCTTCACCGGCACGAAGTACTGCTTGCGCCACTTGGGCGGTATGGTGTCCGGCAGCTGGTAAACCCCGGCCTGGGCCTTGGTCAGCGCCTCCAGGGACAGGTCGCTTGCCAGGATGCGGGTGTCCCACTGGTCATACTGGGTGCCCAGGTAATCCATCATGTACATGGTCATGTTGTAGGGTTCCTCGCCGGAAGAGCACCCCGCGCTCCAGATGGACAGGCTCTTCTTGGCCTGGTTGGCGCGGATGAGCTCGGGCAGGATGGTCCCCGTAAAGTAATCGAAGGACTCCACCTCGCGCATGAAGTACGTATAGTTGGTAGTCAGGCGCGACAGGAGGTTGTTGATATCGTCCCCCGTGCCGCTTTTGAGCAGGTAGTCCACATACTCTGTAAAATTCTTGAAGCCCATGCCCTTGACGGTGTTCGCCAGGCGGCTGGTAATGAGCTGTTTTTTCTCGTGCAGGTCGATCCCGTATTTCTGCTTGACGAAGCTGACCAGACGGTGGAAGTCCGCTTCGGAGATCGCCATGCCCGAGCTTGTGGTTTTTTTATCCAAGCTGGCCATTGAACAGGAGCGACGTGTCCAGAACCATCAAGGTGCCGCTGCCGTTTTGCAGGGTGCACATGCCGGATACCAGCTTGTTCTCCCCTGCCTGCTGGGACGGGACGGGTAAAATATTTTCCTTTTCGATATCCACCGTCTGATCCACCTCGTCCACCATAATGCCGATCTGTACGCCTTCACTGTCCAGCACGATGGTGCAGGACTTCTCCCCGGGCTCTTGGCCCAAGAGAAGGCGGAAATCCAAAATGGGTACGACCGCGCCGCGCAGGTTGATAACGCCCCGGATATGCTGGGGCAGCATGGGCAGCCAGGTAATGGAGATCTCCGTGAGGATCGTCTCGATGTGCCTGGTGTTCACCCCGTACAGCACGCCTGCCGACGTGACTACCAAATATTTTTCGGTGTCCGTCTGGGCCTGGTCGTCTGCCGGGTTTCGCTGCTCGTCCATGCGGGCGAACAGTCCGTTTTCCTGAGACATATTCACACAAGTCCTTTCTTTCTGGATTTGGCTTTATCTTGCATAGGACCGCGCCATGGCGTAGATGCTGGACACCTCCAGGATGATGCTGATGCTGCCGTCACCCAGGATGGTGCACCCGGCCACGCCGTAATCGCGGATGCCGAAATCGGTCACGTAATTGGGCAGGGGCTTGACGACCACCTGCTGCTCGCCAATCAGTTCGTCCACAAACAGGCAGAAGGAAGTCTCGCCGCTTTCCACCCACAGGAGGATGCCGTCCTCGAAGTCCTCCACGCCGTCCATCATCTGGTAGAATTCCTTAGCCCGCACGATGGAGTAGAAATTCCCCATGATCTCGATCATCTCGCCCTGGGCGGCGTCGTGGATGATCTGGTCGTCGGTAACCCGGAAGATCTGCCGGATGTTCTGGATAGGCACCGTGAACGCCGAGGTGCCCACGCGCACCTCCATGCCGTCCATGATGGCCATGGTCAGCGGGATCTTGAGGGTGGTGGTCATGCCGCGCCCTTTCTCGCTGGTGATGGTCACCGTGCCGCCCACGCTCTCCACGTTGGACTTCACCACGTCCATGCCCACGCCTCTGCCCGAGTACTCGGTGACCTCGGTGTTGGTGGAGAAGCCGGGCATCAGGAGGAAGTTCAAAATATCTTTATGGGAGTAATCCATGCCGGGCACTGCAAGGCCCTGGCGGATGGCTTTGTTCAAGATGGCGTCGTCGTCGGCACCCTGGCCGTCGTCGATGACCTGGATGATGACCTCGCTGCCTGTGTGCCGGGCCGAAAGGGTGATATGCCCCGTGGGGTCCTTGCCGGCCGCGATGCGGTCCTCCACGTGCTCCTCAATGCCGTGGTCCATGGAGTTGCGCACAATATGCATGATGGGGTCGCCAATGCTGTCCACGATGGTCTTGTCGACCTCGGTGTCCTCGCCTTCCAGGGTCAGGGTGACCTCCTTGCCCAGCTTCTTGCTCATGTCCCGGACGATGCGGCGCATCTTCTGGAACGTAGCCGACACCGCCACCATGCGCAGGGCCATGGAGACGTCCTGGAGCTGGTCGGTGAGGGCGCGCAGCTGCCGGGCGGCCTGGGTGAAGCTGTCCAGCTTCAAGCCCTTCAAATCAGGCGACGCGGTGACCATGGATTCGGTAATAACGATCTCGCCCACCACAGCCTGCAGCTCGTCCAGCTTGGAAAGGTTCACGCTGATAAGGCTCTCCTTCTGGTGGTTGGCGTTCTGCTGCTTATTGTTGGCGCCGGCGGCAGGCTGCGCAGCTGGGGCCTTGGGGGCCGGGGCGGCCGCCTTCGCTTCGGCGGGGGCCGCAACGGGAGGCTCTTCGGCCGCAGGGGCTTCGACTACGTAGTCAAAGGGGCTGCACTCGGCCACCGAGCCAGTCTCGGCGACCACGGGCAGGGCCAGGTCGCGTATGTCGGGCGACACAAACCGCACGAAGAAGCCCTTCTCCGCCACAAAGGAGGCGGTGTCGGGGTTTGTCTCCACGTCGGCGGGCCAGCAGTCCATCTGGCTGGGCTCGCACAGGTCGCGCACGGCGTTGAGGACCATAAAGGAGCGCAGGTTCTCCATGCCGCAGCCTTCCTCGAAGAAGACGTGGATGCCATAGGGGAATTCCTCGCTGCCAAATATTTCCTCGTGCCCGGCCGGGGCGTCGGAACCCGCTTGTTCAGCGGCCGCAGGGGCTTGTGCCTCCTCTTCGTCCGCGTCCCCGCCCTGAATTTTCTTTGAGAACCTATTAATATTCGCCAATATGTTGTCGATATCTTCTGTGAGAGGCTCGTCATTTTCCAGCTTCTCGATCTCCCCGCGGAAGAAGTCGATGGAGTGGAAGATCAGCTCGAACAATTCGGGCCTCAGGTCGTCCGACACCACATCCATGCCCTTGTCGCGGATGATAAAAAACATATCCTCTATGCGGTGGGCAACCGTCATCAGGGTGTTGAACTCCATCATAGCGGAGGAGCCCTTGATGGTATGCATGATGCGGAAGATCTCGTTGACGTCTTCCTGGGAGAAGGTCTTAGCCTCCTCCGCGGCCAGGACGATATCGTCCAGCTGTTCCAGAAGCGTATTCATTTCGTACAGATAGGCTTCCATCATATCATTGCCCATATCGTTTCCACCTTTTCTATTTAAGAATTCGGGAGCTAAACCAAGTCAAGACCACGCCGAAACGTGGTTCCCTTGATTAGTTAATCGGCAATCTTTCATGGAAAATAAGTGCTGTCATAAGAAAATCGCGCAGACCGCCGGGCTTTTTGGAAAGCCCTGGGGGCCTGTGCATTACTACGTGCAGGGAGCCCCCTGCATCAAGGAGTCGATATACCATGCCCGAAATTTTGCGGCCTACTAACCCGGTACCCAATTATGACAACGCCGGCGCCCGCAGCCAGCCTATTACCCCCCGGGACACAAACATACAAAACGTGGTGGACCCCACCCGCGTCACCCGGGCCGACCAGCGCACCGAACAGCAGCAGCCCGGCGATGCCGCCAAGGCCATGCGGTTCGAGTCCAACTTCCTTACCTTCCTCCAGCGGCTTCGAAACGCCCCGGATTCCGCCGTGGCCTTTTTGCAGCTTATGGGGCGGGGCCTGCAGGTCAGCTCCGGCATCAGCGAGGGCTTGGCCGTGGAGATGGCCCAGTTCCTGGAATACATGCAGATGGACGAGGCCGGGCTTCTGGAGATGCTGAAAAACCAGCTGCAAAGCAGCAGCCGCTTCGGCGGGGCGCTGTTTTCGGCCCTGCGCACGGCCTACAACCGGTCGAACTCGGAAATGCTGCGCACGGAAATTTTGCAGTTTTTGCGGCAGTACAGCGACTACTCCTCCACAGAGCATCTGGAGGGCCGCATGGTGCGCACGCTGTACGACATGACCCAGTCGCTGCCCTCCCACTGGTCCAGCCGGCTGCTGGACACCGCCGCCCAGATGGAAAACGGCGTGGCCGCCGGGGACCGGCAGGGGAACCTCCAGCTTTTGCGCGACCAGGTCTTCCCGCTGATTTCCAACTACGTCAGCACCACCCACGACCACGGCCGGGCCCGCACCCTGCTTTCCATGCTGACCCTGGACATGGTCCGCTATGAAAACGGCGGCGAGCAGGAGATGGTCACGGCGTTCCGGCACCTGAACAGCTACGGCATCTTCCCCGAAGACCTTAACAAGCTGTCCGACGAAGACATCCTCCGCCTCCTGAAGGGGACGGAGTTTTCCAAGGCTTCCTCCTCCGATCGCTTTGCGGACCATCTGGCCCAGCTGACCGGCCGGGCCCTGGGGGGCGAGGCCAATATGCAGATGCAGGAGGCCCTGCGCAACATCATGGCCTCCATCCTGGTAAACGAAAGCGTCTATATGCCCCTGCGGCACCTGCTCCTGCCCTTCCAGTGGGAGGATAAGGCCGTGTTCTCGGAAATGTGGGTGGACCCTGACGAGGACAAGGGCAGCGGCCAGGCCCCGTCGCCGCGCATACTAATAAAGATGGACATCGAGGGCCTGGGGGCCTTCGACCTCTTGATTGACAACGGCGGGGGCCGCACTTCTATGAACGTATCCTGCCCGGAATCGGTAGCTGCCCACTCGGGCGAGGTGAGCCGCTCCCTGGGCGACATCCTGGAGCGCAACGGCCTGCGGGCCGGGGACATACGCGTCGGCCCCATGCGCAAGGCTGTGAACATCTCCGACGCGTTCCCAAAACTATTCGAAAGGGTGATGACGGGTGTCGATGTCAAGGTCTAACGAGCCGGACCCCCGCCCGGCTGCCAAGCGCGCCGTGGCCCTGCAGTACGGCGTTATGGACCAGGCGCCCGTGGTCGTGGCCGCGGGCATGGGCTACCTGGCCGAAAAGATCGTGGATGTGGCCGGCGAAAGCGGCGTGCCCATCTACGAGGACAATTCCCTGGCCACCATCCTCTCCCAGCTGGAGCTGGGGCAGGAAATCCCGGAGGAGCTGTACCGGGCGGTGGTGGAGATCTACGTGTACTTTTTGAATTTTGATCCCAGCGACCCTACAAAGCAGCGGCGGCAAAGGTCCGCTCCCCGGGCGGAGGAACCCCCGCCCGAAGCCGCCCAGCCGCCTGACGAGGCAAAGGAGGAAACCCCATGATCTTTGGCAAAAAGAAGAAAAACACCGCATCCTGCATGCTGATGGACAGCATGTCCAAGGTGCTGGCAAAGGGGCGGGTGGAATCCCGCCAGCCGGACAGCGTGCGGGTGAAAATCACCGAAGGGAACGTCAAGGAGGTCCTGCGCGTCAACAAGGTGCAGATCGTGCCGTCCCAGGAGGACACCCCGGCCGTGCTGGGCCGCGTCATCGACTGCGACGACAACGACGTGGTCACCTTTATGACCCTGCGGGAGCTCAAGGGCGAGACCGTGCGCACCAACCTGCGCATGCCCGTGGACTTCACCAGCTACTGCTACCCCCTGTCCGGCCCGGTGAGGACCCGCGCGGCGTTCCGCGCCAACGACCTCAGCGGCGGCGGCATCTCGTTCTACTGCGCCCTGGACCTGTCCCCCGGCGACCTGCTGGAGGTGGTCATCCCCATCACCAAGGTGGCCCCCCTCCTGCTCAAGTGCCAGATCCTGCGCAAGGGCGGCTCCAACGGCGAGTACACCCTGTACGCCGCCAAGTTCACGGACATCATCGACGAGCAGGAAAGTCTCGTGCGCGAGGCTGTCTTCCGCGCTCAAGTCCAGCACATCCGCGACCAACGTGCTTCTTAAGCAGAAAGGAAACCCTACCATGAACAGCTTGAAACGAACTGGCAAACGAATGCTGGCGCTTCTCTTATGTTTGACGCTGGCGCTTTCCGTACCTGTTATGCCGGCGCCCTCCGCCCAGGCCATCGAGGCCGACCACTGGCTGGCCCCCTATCTGGACAAGATGACCAGCTGGGACATCGTCAAGGGCGACGGCAACGGCGACTACCACACCGAAGACAACATCACCCGCGCCGAATTTGTGGCCATGCTCAACCGCGCTTACGGCTACACCGACGTGGGCCCCATCCCCTTTACCGACGTAGGGCTGGGGGATTGGTTCTATGACGACATCCGCAAGGCCTATACGGCGGGCGTCTTCCACGGCACGTCGGAGACCACGGCCTCGCCCTATGACCCTATTACCCGCGAGCAGGCTGTCACCCTCATCGCCCGGAATATGCGCATGGACGAGACCCCCGGCGAGATCATCGACTTTACCGACGGCCGGGAGTTCAGCTACTTCAGCCGGGGCTATGTGAAGTCCGCCATTGCCGCCGGCATCATTAACGGCTACACCGACGGCACCGTCAAGCCTCTGAACAACGTTACCCGCGGCGAGGCCATCAAGATGATGTGCGTGGGCATCGGGTCGCTGATCAACACCCCCGGCACCCATTCTCCCGGCGGCGTGTTTGGCAACCTGACCATTAACTGCACCAACGTTACCTTAAAAGATACCATCATTACCGGCGACCTGTACATAAGCGGCGGCATCAGCCTGGGCGATGTCGTGCTGGAGAACGTGCAGGTACGCGGACGCATCGTGGTAGCAGGCGGCGGCTCCAGCGAACTGGGCCAGAACAGCGTCCTGCTGCGCGGTGTAGATACCAGCAAGCTGGTGGTGGACGCGCCGACAGGCCAGTACATTTCCGTGCGCACCGAGGGCCGCACCCATATCGACAACGCCGCCTTCCGGTCCGACTCCTTCTTTGAGGACGCCTGCCGCGACGGCTACGGCATTTTGAACGTTTCTTTGGAGGGAGCCCCTGGCGACAGCTTCACCCTGTCCGGCAACCTGGAGAACGTAGTCAACCGCACGCCCGACTCGACCCTGATCCTGGGTGATGCCCAGGCTTCCAGCGTCACTGTGGACGAGAAGGCCACGGGCTCGAAGCTGATTTTGGAGGTCAATGCCTCGGCCGATGAAGTCAACCTGGACGTGGGCACCTCTGTGGAAGGCAGCGGCGATATCGGCCACCTGACCATTAACTCCACCGGTTCCTCTACGACCATGCTGCCGGATACCATCACCATCCGTCCCGGCCTGAACGCCGACATTGCCGGCGATGATATGGACGCCTCGGAGGCCGAGGAGTATTCGGAGGAGCCCCGCATTTTGAACGGCTATCCCAAGGTCGCCAACGTGGCGCCTACTACGGCGGACGGCATCAACTCCACCAATAAGCAGGGCACCATTTATTGGGGCCTCACCACGGCGGCCGTGGGCGCCGTGCCCGATACGGAGGAGGGCCGCCAGAGCCTGATTTCGCCCTCTTATGGTTCCGGGTTCCTGCTGTCCGGCAGCTACCCTGCCACCTCTTCCGAGATCGACCTGACCATTCCCGAGCGCCTGACCGGCCTTACCTCCAGCGGCACCTACTTCGTTTCCGCTGTGCTGCAGGATGTGAGAGGCCACGTCAGCCCCGTTTACAGCGAACGTTTTGAGACGCCGGATGACATCGTTCCTGCGTTCAGCAGCGGGGACTACCCCTACATGAGCTCTATTGAGGTGGAAGATCCCGAAGTGACCGTAATGGCAAACAAGAACTGCGATATGTACTATGCCTTGTTCCCCCAGGGCAGCACGCAGCCTTCTGTTAACGACTTCCTGTCCTTTGCCGGTTTTGACGACGCCCTGGGCTATGGGCGCGTGCGGCTTACCAAGAATAAGACTTGGACCGAGCAGGTCAACAAGATCATTTATCCGGAATCCATGGACCGGGAAGACTTCTATACCGGCGACCTGGTGGAGCGTGCCAGCTATGACCTTTACCTGTGGCTGGCGGACGCGGACGGCATCAAGAGCTCGGCTATTACGAAGCTGACCTTTACCACCCGCGATAAAACGCCGCCGGAGTTTACCACCGATATGCAGCAGACCACTATGGGCGCTACGAACGTCGGGGTGAACTGCGTGATTAATGAGGCCGGCACCGTGCATTGGGCGCTGGTCAAGACCGGTACCGAGTACCCCAAGCTGCCCAAGGACTGGGATGTTATCTATAACAATTCCATTGAGGAGTTCCTCCGCAGCGAGGAGGCTAAGTTCCAGGTTTCGAACCACCAGAACGCTTTTAAGACCGGCTCCATCAACACCAACGGCAATGCGGATGCCTCGGCCAATATCACCGGCCTGGAGCGCGAGACCGCTTATGACCTCTATTATGTGGCCGTGGACAGCGCCGGGAATTACTCCGATACCGTGAAGAAAATCACCGTCTACACCGAGGACAGCACGCCGCCGACCGCGACGCTTGCCTTTAGCCGCGTCGCCGACAGCGATTCGGAAATCCTGCAGCCCTATGCCGATTCCGACGTGTGCATCGTCTTTAGCGAGAACATCCTCGACCGCGTCACCGGCGCCGAGCCGCTGGAGCTCTATCAGACTATGCACAGCGCCGTCTCGAGCACCACGGAGAAGAACCGCGCCAAGGAGCGCTTGGTCTCGATTTTGGGCCGCATGATCACCATGTACCAGCGGGTCGGCAACACGCCCACAAAGATAGATGACATCAAGTGGGAAAACGCCGCCCTCGAGCTCGACCGCGACGGCCAGATGATCATTACCCTGCCTACCACCGGCGCTAACGCCGCCGTCACACTGGGCAGCGGCTCGCAGTATTACTTTGCGTTCCAGGATATCACCGACGCCTCGCCGCAGAAGAATGAGATGGTGCAGAGGGAAACGCCGATGTTTACAACGGTGTCGGCCCAGGCAATTCTCAATAACGACGTTATCTCTACGTCCGTGGTTGATGGTTCCCGGGACGATAAGGATGCCATTGATATGGCGTTCTCCATAAAACCTGACTCGACCGATTCCTCCGAAGCTGGCCTGCGCTGGGATATGAAGCTCTGGTTCGATGCTTCCATTGAGTTTGACCTGTACCGCCGTGTGCGGCCCGAAGACCCGTCGTCCGATGCTGGCTGGAAACCCGTGAATACAACGTCTGCAAAAATTACGGGTGTGCCTACCGGCGGTATGCGTGGAATTACAATCAATTCCGCTATTGACGGCACTACCTCGAATAAAACTTTCTTGGTACGTGACGACGCACCAGCTGGTTTGAAAGAAGGGGAAACCTGGGAGTACGCCATCCACGTTACAAAGATAGGCGACCAGACAGAGCGTAAGAACTTCACCAACTATCTGACCTGCCAAGTACAAGTTTTGATAGGCAACCACTATAACCTGTTAGATACGCTCAACCAGGCTTCTCTGGAGGAGACAGCCGATTTGGTAGACAAATACTCGGATGTATTGGATATCACCTATCAGCGCGGCTTTACCATTAACCATCAGTTCCGCGATGGTAATGCTCCCCAGTTCCGTGGCGGCCTGCCGGACTTCACCCCCGGCGACAGCGGCGTGACGATGCACTTGGCCCTTAACCGCACGGGTACCGTTTATTACGTTTTGGTTCCGGCGGATAATTTGCGGCCGGAAGGCCCCGGTGGATATCTGGATATGGACACGGGCACTCTTACAGGTCAAGCATTAAATGATAAATTGAACGAAGGCACAAACAAAGTTACGACAAATGGCTCCAGCTACAATGATGAGCTTAAGAGTATACGGACCCCCAGTGTCCAGTCCATTATGGACCCCAGAAACAACTTCCAAATAAGTAGTGGTTCTAATGCTGTCTTTGGCACAGTGCCTAATGTGAC
>CANTDZ010000030.1 GCA_947652665.1 uncultured Clostridia bacterium | reverse complement strand
ACTGATGCTTTCCGTGCAATTTATCCGGTTATGCTGGTAGATAACACGCCGCCAGTAGTAGAAAGCATCAGTAACGCATTAAGAGTAAGAACTAACGGTACTATAACTGGACAGCTAGTCCTTAACTTCTCGGAAAACATTTACTATAAGGATTTATCATCCGCTGCTGCTATAGCGCCGAAAAAGTTCTGTTTCCACGAGACGCAGAACAATGTTGACTCAAGCACAGCAGACCCAACAGTAATTTGTAGTTCGCCAGGTATAAAGGTTGCAAAATATCGTGTAGGTGACCATGGATCGAATGAAGAACCGGATTCCACTCAAATCTTCTTAAACTTTGAGAATACTTTCCCGACAGAAAAGATTACATTGAACCGTGTGATTACGGATAAGATAGGAAACCGTATTGGTACCATTACTATTTCGTTTAGTGTAGACGCTGATAAAAATATTACCGTTTACGTAAACAACCGAGCGTTCTAACCCCCGCCCCCGCCAACCCGGCGGGGGCCCTTTTTTACCCCGCGGCGCGAAAAGAGGGGCAAAAGCACTTGCAATTTTACTAGACCTACGGTATAATGCAGAAAAAGGCACCCAAAGGAGGCGAGAGGATGGCCGAGCCAAGCATATTTACCAGCCCGGTGGGCGGCGTGGTGCTGCCGCTGTCGCAGTGCGAGGACGCGTGCTTTGCCCAGGGGCGCATGGGGCGCGGGGTGTTGCTGATGCCCCTGACGCACACGCTGCTGGCCCCGGCGGACGCGCAGGTATACTTTGCGTTCACGACGGGGCACGCGGTAGGCCTGCAGACGCCGCGGGGCGAGCAGTTCATCCTGCACGTGGGGCTGGACACGCACCGGCTGCAAGGGCGTGGCTTCCACCTGCACGTGCAGACCGGGGACGCCGTCCGGCGCGGCGACCCGCTGCTGACCTTTGACCCGCAAATCCTCACCGAAGGCGGGTTCTCGCTGGCGCTGCCGTTTGTATTCTGCCACTCGGCGCGGCGGCTGCGCATCCTCAAGCTAGGGCCCATCCAGCCCGGCGAAGACCTCATCATGCTTTACTGACGCAAAAAAGGACGCCTCCGTTTCCGGAAGCGTCCTCTGCTTTTTTATCCAGATTTACTCGTCGCCGCCCTCGCTCTTCGCAGCCTCAATGGCCTTCTGGGCCACATTGGCAGGGGCTTCCTCATACCGCTCAAACTCGAAGGTAAAGCTGCCCCGGCCCTGGGTGCACTGCCGCACAAAGGTGCTGAAATCGTGCATCTCGGCCATAGGCGCCTCCGCCTCGACGGTCTGCTTGCCGGCCCCGGCGGGCTCCATGCCCAGCACGCGGCCGCGGCGCTTATTCACCTCGCCCATGATGTCGCCCATGTTGCCGTCCGGCACCGTGGCGCGCAGATGGCCGATGGGTTCCAGCAGCACGGGGTTTGCCTGGGGCATACCGTTCTTATAGGCGATGGTCGCCGCCATCTTGAAGGACATTTCGGAGGAATCCACAGGGTGGTAAGAGCCGTCATACAGCGTGGCCGACAGCCCGACCACCGGATACCCGGCCAGGGGCCCCTTCAGGATGCACTCGCGCAGGCCCTTCTCCACCGCCGGGAAGAAGCCCTTGGGCACCGAGCCGCCTACCACGCGCTCGCCAAACTCCAGCCCGTCGCTGTCGCAGGGGGCAAACTCGATCCACACGTCGCCGAACTGGCCGTGGCCGCCGGTCTGCTTCTTGTGGCGGCCCTGCACCTGCACCTTCTTGCGGATGGTCTCGCGGTAGGGCACCTTGGGATCTTTCAGGGTAATCTCCACACCGAACTTAGACTTCAACTTCGACACGACCACATCCAGATGCTGTTCGCCCAAGCCGCTGACCACCAGTTCGTGGGTCTCGGTATTGGACTGGAACCGGATCGTCGGGTCTTCCTCTGCCAGCCGCAGCATACCCTGGGCGATCTTGTCCTCTTCGCCCTTCTTCTTGGGCACGATGGCCATGGAAAGGGTCGGGGTGGGGTACTCCACGCCCTCCAGAACGACCTTACGCGCCGGGCTGCACAGGGTATCGCCCGTGTTGGTGGACGTGAGCTTCGGGATAGCGCCAATGTCGCCCGCGCCGATAAACTTCACATCTTCCTGCTTCTTGCCGGTCATCATGACGGTCTTGCCCACGCGCTCCATGTTGCCGGTGCGCATATTCACCAGCTGGGATTCGGTGGAAATCTTGCCGGAAATCACTTTTAAGTAAGACAGCTTGCCAATAAACGGGTCGGCCACGGTCTTGAAGACGATGGCGGCCGCCGCGCCCTCGCTGTTGACGGGGATCTCTACGGGGTTGCCGTCCACATCCGTGCCGATTTCGCCAGCCTTCTCCTGGGCAGAGGGGGCCAGCCAGGTCAGGCCGTCCATGAACTGCTCCATACCGCGCATGAGCATGGCATCGCCGCAGAACACGGGGGTGATGGTGCCGGACTTCACGCCCTTGCTCACGCCTACGATTACTTCCTCGGGGGTGAACTCCTCGCCGGCAAAGTACTTTTCAAACAGCTCGTCGTCGGTCTCGGCGACAGCTTCGTAAATGGCGGTACGCAGGCCCTCCAAACGGTCGCCCATGTCGGGGATAGCCACGGGTACGGGCTTGCCGTCCGAATAGTCATAAGCCTTGTACTCCAAAAGGTTCACATAGATATTGGCCTGGCCGTCCTGGATGTAGGGGACCACCACCGGGCACACCGAAGGCCCGAACTGCGCTTTCAAATCTTCAAACACGCGGTAGAACCGGGCGCTCTCGTCGCACAGGCCGTTGACAAAGAAAATCTTCGCCAGGTCGCGCTTGCTGGCGGCCTCAAAGGCCTTCTCCGTGCCCACAGCCACGCCGTCCTTGCCGGAAATCACCACCAGGACGGTATCGGCGGCGCGCATGGCCTCGCACATACCGCCTTCGAAGTCAAAGAGCCCCGGGGCGTCCAAAAGGTTAATCTTCTTGTTCTTCCACTCCAAGGGCGCTACGGCCGCGCCAATAGAGGTCTTGCGGCGGATTTCCTCCGGGTCGAAGTCGCAGATAGTGTTGCCGTCGCCCACCTTGCCGCGCCGGTCGGACATCCCGGCCAGATACAGCATGGCCTCAGCCAGCGACGTCTTGCCCGCGCCGCCGTGCCCGGCTACGGCCAGGTTGATGATATTCTTTTCTGGATATTGGTTCATAAGAGTTTGCCCCTTTATTTAGGATTTGCAC
Organism: uncultured Clostridia bacterium; assembly: GCA_947652665.1. Taxonomy (GTDB): domain Bacteria; phylum Bacillota; class Clostridia; order Oscillospirales; family Acutalibacteraceae; genus Acutalibacter. The sequence continues at coordinate 19,720 of CANTDZ010000030.1, read as the reverse complement.
AAGTTATTCCACAAGGCTGCTTCTATTATATAGCATCTTCCCGAAAAACACAATGGGGAAAGTAAAAAAACATCTGAATTTTTCGTGAATCCAAAACAAATTTTGTGCAGAGTGGTCGTGGACATTTGGGCGGGGCTGTGGTATACTTTTTTAGAACAAATGTTTCAATTTAGAAGGAGGGCCTCCCTTATGTACTGCTACGAAACCGCCCATTTTACCCTGCGCCCTGTCACCCAGGACGACGCCCCCGCCCTGCTGAAATGCTATAGCGACCCCGTCGCTGTGGCCCTCATGAACGACGATAATTGCAGCCGGGGCTTCCTCTGCCAAACGCTGGAGGACTTGCAGGCGTACATCCGCATCTGGCAAAGCGAGGACTACGCCCGGCCCGTGGTGCTGGACAAGCAGTCGGGCGAAGCCGTGGGCACGCTGGAAATCTTCGGCGGCGAGACCGGCGTGCTGCGGGTCGACCTGCGGACGGACTACGAGCGCGAAGACGTCCTGCGGGAGCTGTACCAGTTGGCCCTGGAGAAGCTTATGAAGGATTTCCCTATGGGCGCCCTGGTAACGAAGGCTGTCCCCGCCGCCGCAGCCCGGCGTAAGGTGCTGGGAGAGCTGGGCTTTTCGGGGCCGGAAGGTTTCCGAGATTACGGCGATTATTACCGTATGCCTATGCGCAGGATGCGCCGCGAGCTGGGCATCGCCTGCTGCGGCCTGGCCTGCTGCCTGTGCAGCGAAAACGCCGACTGCCCCGGCTGTCAGAAGGAAGGATGCCGGGGGGCGGGAAGCTGTCAGAACCTGCAGTGCTGCCAGGAGAAGGGCCTGCGCGGCTGTTGGGAATGCGCCGATTTCCCCTGTGAGGCCCCGATGCTGCAAAAGGTACGGGTACGGGCTTTTGCGCGCTTTGCCAAAGAGCACGGCATAGAAGCCCTGCTGGACTGCCTGGAGGAAAACGAAAAGGCCGGGATTGTCTACCACCGGGAGGGCCTTACCGGCGACTACGACTTAGCTACCGAGCAGGAAATTTTCGACCTGCTGTTAATAAGGAAAGGATGATCATGATGAGAGAAAAAGCACTTGCGCTCCTTCAGGAGTACAACCAAAACCAAGCGCTGGTGGTGCACGGGCTGGCCGTGGAGGCTATCATGCGGCACTATGCGGAGAAGATGGGCGAGGATGTGGAGTATTGGGGCTGCGTAGGCCTGCTTCACGACGTGGACTATGAGAAGTTCCCCGAGGAGCACTGCAAAAAGGCCGTGGAGATTTTGCAGGGGGCCGGGTTCGACGAGGCGTTTATCCATGCGGTTATCAGCCACGGGTATGGGCTTGTCACCGACGTGGAGCCGGAGCTTCCCATGGAAAAGGTGCTCTACACGGTGGACGAGCTCAGCGGGCTTATTAACGCCGCCGCGATTTTGCGGCCCTCTCACTCGGTGATGGACTTGGAGATCAAGTCGGTAAAGAAGAAGTTTAAGGACAAGAAGTTCGCCGCCGGGGTCAACCGGGATGTCATCTTGGACGGCTGCCAGCGGATGGGCGCGGAGCTGGACGAGGTCATCGGCGAGTGCATCCAGGGGATGCGTGAAAACCACGAAGCCTTGGGGCTGTAAAAAAATATCGGGGACCGGCATGGTACGCACCGGTCCCCGATATTTTTATTTTATACGTTTACGAAGGCCACGAACCGCTGGAGGATCGCGGCGGCTTGGGCGTAGAAGGCGTCCGGGTCCATATCTATGAAGGGGGCATCGCCTTGGGGGGCGTCCAGCCCATCCAGGCGGTGGAGGGGGTGCTGCTGGGAGTATTGCTTTCCAGCTCAGAACTTGAGCCACTGTTTTCTGGCAAAAGCCAGCGTTTTGGCAGGAACGTAGCCGTTTTGGCAAGAACGGCAGGGCCTCAAAAGTGTACCCGCCGGACAACCTCCTCCTTGAGCTCGCTTCCTCGGAACAGCACCAGCGCCGCCAATCCTATCACGCTGATGCCGCCGCAAATCCCCGACGGGTACACCACCTGCAGCAGGCCGCATACCAAAGACAGCAGCGGCAGCAGCCCCGCCGCTATGCTGAGCACCAGATAGAACAGGTACTCTTCTTTCCGCAGCCGCAGGATCTTTGCCGTGACCGCTATAGCCAGCTGCATACAGGGGATAAAGATAGGCAGCACAAAGTTCACCGACCAGCCGTGAAACCCCGTGCACACATCCCACAGCAACGAAAGGGCGCAAACCAGCCCCAGCTGCCACAGGATCACCTTTGTGGGGCTCCCCCGCTTGCGCAGCGCCACCCACAGCAGCAGCCACGTGGTGGCAAGCCCCGCTATGACAAACAGACACCACAGGCCGCTGCTGGGCACGCTCAGGTTCACCACGCCGCACACAGCCCCCGCCGCCACGGTGACCAGCGCGGCCCAGCGTATGGCCAGCCGGCTGGGCTGCGGCGGAACCTGCGGGTAGGACGGCTCCCCCGGCTCGCCAGCCAGAGGGCCTTGGCACAGCGGACAGCGGTCCGGCGCGCCGGTCAGCTGTACTTTGCACTGTTCACAGTACCGCAATCAATCCACCTCCCCGTTAGGGAGCAGGTTGGACGTCACCGTCACCTGCAGCCCCAAATCTACCAACTGCCGGAAAAACACCCGCTCCACCTCCCGCGAACGGTAGGGGCTGGCAAAGCTCACCGTGTAATCGTCCCCAAAAGAACACACGCAGGCCTGCAGGCATCCCGCACAGGTAAACACCCCGAATTTTTTTATAAAGCTTTCCGAACCTTTAGGCATGGCCACCTTGCCCACATTGGAAAAAGATGCCGTAGCCCCCCGGGAGGACAGGTAATTGGCCGCCCGCAGCACCACGTCCTTAATGGGCAGGGGCACCAGCCGGATGGGGATATTGTGTTCCAGCGCGCACAGGGCGTTCATTTGCGCCGCCATGCGCTCCTGGGTCAGGTTGGCCTTGAACTGTTCCCGTACCTGGGCCAACACGTCCTCCAGGCTGCCGTCGCGATTGCGGAAATCATAACCCACCCGGATGATGGCAAAAAAATTGCGGGAAGACTGGGAGGGGAAATAGCTGCGCAGGTTTACCGGCACCGTAATCACGACGGGCTTCCGCTCATCCCTCACCCGCATCCCCTCGTGGATCGCCCGCAGCAGCAGGGCGGTCATCAGCTCCGTGAGCGTGGCCCCCCGGCCCCGGGCGCAGGCCAGCGCGTCCGCCAGGGGGACGCTTCCCTCCAGGACGGCCATGCGGTTTTTGGGCAGGCGCTGGCCTCGTATTTGATAGGCGGAAGGTTCCGGGGCCAGGCGTTTCCCACGGGATTTCTCGTAGTATTTCTGGAAGCCGTCCGCCTGCCTCTGCCACTGGGAGTCCGCCTGGGGGAACTCCGGCTTCGGGAAAGCCGCAGGGTCCCGCAGCAGCAGGTACTCGCTGACCAGCGTGCGCATGAACTCCAGCGCGCCTGTGCCATCGGTGAGCACATGATAGACTTCCAGGCTGATGCGCCGCCGGAAGTACTGCACCCGGAACAGCAGGCTCCGCCGGCCCGAGGGGTATAGGGGCCAGCAGGGCGGCAGCGTTTCCGGCTCAGCCTTTACCGGCAGGACGCTGTCTTCCAGATAGTACCAGAACCAGCCGCGCTTAAGCACCGAGCGGAACATGGGGAACCGCTCCACCGTTTTATCCAGGGCCTTTTGGAGGTCCTGGGGCTCCACGTCCTCCTTCAGCTCGCAGAAAATGCGGAACACCTTGGAGTCGTGGGAGGAGCCGGTGGAAGGAAATATTTTGGCGGCGTTGTCCAGGGTCCACCAGGGCAGGGGAGTTTTATCGTTCATAGGCGCCCTCCAAAAAGGAGTTGAGGATGGCATAGGTTTCCTTGACCGCCTTAAACCAGATGGGCAGCGAAAAATAGCCGTGCAGCGTGCCAGGCATCCGGTGGATTTCCACATAGCTGCCCGCCTCCCGGAGCTTCCCGCCGTAGGCCTCGCCCTCGTCCCGCAGGGGGCAGTACTCGGCGGTGACCACCAGGGTGTCCGGCTGGTCATGGAAGTCTTTGGCGCACAGCGGGGCGAAATAGGGGTTTTCCCGGTCGGCCGGGGAGGACATATAAAGCCCCATGAAGTCCTCCACCCGCTTGGAGGTGAGCAGGTAGCCGGTGCCGTTCTCCTGCACAGAGGGGTACGGGGAGTTTTCCGTGTGGTCGCTGGCCACAGAGGGATAGATGAGGATTTGCCGCGCAGGCAGGAATTCGCCCTTGTCCCGGGCCATCAGCGACACGGCAGCAGCCAGGTTCCCCCCGGCGCTGTCGCCTATCAGGACGATGTCCTCGGGCCGGACGTCCAAAAGCGCACTGTTCCGGAACAGCGCCCGGGCGGCGGCATAGCAATCCTCCACGGCAGCCGGAAACCGGTTTTCCGGGGCCAGCCGGTAATCCACGGATGCCACCACGCAGCCGGTCTGGGCCGCCATGTCGCCGCAGACCCCGTCGTAGCTGTCGATGGTGCCGGTCACCCAGCCGCCGCCGTGGAAAAACAGCAGCACCTGTTCCCGGCGCTTTTTCTCCGGGGCAAAGATGCGCACGGGCACCTTGCGTCCGCCGCAGGGGATCTCATGCTCCCAGATTCGGTACAGCGACGGGTCCTTTGCCCGGTGGGCTATAAGCTTCTGGAGCTCTCGCTCCATGGGGTAAGTCTTTTTGACGTCGAGTTCCGGGAGGATGCTCAACGCGGTTTGTATCGCTTTATTGATGGGCATAGCGGCTCCTTCTTGGGGCGTATTTGTGAGGCTTGTTTTAAGTATATCACGGTTTACACAAAAAGGCCAGCTTGAATGTGCAAAATACGTGTGGAATCTTCAAGAAGAAAGGCCGTGCAAGAGGGCCCGGAATATGGTACAATGAACCACAAAGGCACTTTCCAATGCCTGCGGACAAAACCCCGCTTTTCTAAGCCAAAAGGAGGCCCCTATGCCCGGACTGTACATCCATATCCCTTTCTGCGCGCGCAAGTGCCCTTACTGCGACTTCTACTCCCGCCCGGCCAGCGCCCCCGTCATGGAAGCTTATACCCGCCAGGCGTCCGCCGTCTTGGAGCGGTGGGCCGGGGCGTCCCTGCAAACCGTGTACTTTGGCGGCGGCACCCCCGACCTCGTCGGGGCAAAGAGGCTTGCCGGGCTGCTGGTGGACGCCCAAAAAATGTTTTCTATCCCCCCCGACGCCGAAATCACCACCGAAGCCAACCCTACCCGCGTGGACAAAGCCTTCTTTTCAGAACTGCGCCGGGGCGGGTTCAACCGCCTGTCTATGGGGCTGCAGTCGGCGGACGAAGATGAGCTGCGCCTATTGGGCCGGGCCCATTCGCCGGAGGACGCAGCCCAGGCCGTTCGGGATGCCCAGGCGGCGGGGTTTCAGAACCTTTCGCTGGATTTGATGCTGGGCCTGCCGGGCGGGTCGAAAGAAAAGCTGCGCCGATCTATGGAGTTTGCGGCGGGTCTGGGGGTGCAGCACATTTCGGCGTACATCTTGAAAATCGAGCCCGGCACGCCCTTTGCCTCCCAGGGGGTCGTGCTGCCGGACGGGGACGAGGTGGCCGACCAATACCTGTTCTGCGTAGAGGAGCTGGCGCGGCTGGGCTTTGCCCAGTACGAGATTTCCAACTTTGCCCGGCCCGGGTTCGAGAGCCGGCACAACCTAACCTACTGGCGCGGGGACGAATACATCGGCATTGGCCCCGGAGCGCACTCTTTCTGGAGCGGCAGGCGGTTCTATTTCCCCCGCGACCTGCAGGCCTTTTTACAGGGCGGCTCCCCGGTGGACGACGGCCCCGGCGGGTCGATAGAGGAGTTTGCCATGCTGAACCTGCGGCTCACGTGGGGGCTCTTGCGGGCGGACTGCCTGGAAAAATTCGGCGGCGCCGGGTCCGCCGCTTTCGACCGCATACAGCAAAACGCCCGGGCCTGCCCCCCGCATCTGCTGCGGAGGGAGCTCGAGCGCCTTTCGTTTACTCCCGAAGGGTTTTTGGTGTCAAACGCCTTGCTGGTGCGCCTGCTGGAGGGCCTATGACCGGTCGGTAATGTGCTGCCCAGTCCCCGCCGTGGCGCGCTCCGTGCCGTCCTCATAGAGGAACACGCCGCCGTAAAGCTCCGGCGACTTCAGGATGCCGGCCGGCTTAAAGCGGTATTCATAGGACCACAAGTCTCCGGCGCTGCGCCAGGAATTGGGGCTCTGGTAAAAATAGATCCCCTGGGTGTGGTGCAGCTGCCCGAAGCCGTTCTGCCGGGTGCCGAACAGCTCGATTTGCAGGGTGTGTTCGCCGGGCTGGGCCGCTATGGCCAGCTCGTAGGGCGAAAAGGCGATGCGGCCCTTTTCTTCCCCGTCCAGGCGCACCTTGACCAGGCCGCCCCGGTACTGGGGCACGCGCAGGGTGAAATCTCCCTTCGTGCGCACCCGGCACGTGTACACAATATTTCCCGTGTAGAATGCCAGCCCCTGGGGCACGATGTCGCCCCAAGCCAGCTTGCGCGGCGGCTGGGTCAGGCGCTTTTGGCATCCGGCCACGGTGACGCCGAAATTGCCCAGCAAATAAAACGCCTCCAAATTCGTGCGCGGCCCAATGGGCACCCGCACCTCCAGCACATTTTCCCCGGCACGGAGCGCAGGCAGGGGCACCGTCTCGATGCAGCGGTCCACAAACCAGCCGTCCGGGACGCTTTCCACCCGCTGGCCGTTGAGGGTGATTTCCGTCGACCCCGCGTCCTCCAGGGCCAGCTTTGCGCCTGCGACCTCTATGTCGCTGCTGATGGGGAAGCGTATCCGCAGACGGTCGGGGCAGTCCGTTTCAGGCAGCAAATACGGCTGCACGACTTCCTTCCGGCGCAGGGGGATGCCCAGCTTTTCCCGGGCCATGTTGTCGATGCGCAGCACTTCCTCCATTCCGAAGAAGGGGCCGTCGTTGAGCGCCCACTGGCCCATGTCCAAAAGCAGCATATTGGGCTCGGCCAGGGTGACGGGCACGGGCTCCAGCAGCACGTCCCCGGGCCGGGCGGGGGGCTGGATATACCCGATAAGAGCTCCTTTGCTATGCCCGGGGGTGAGCTTTAAGAGCAGGCTGTCGTGGCTGTGCCAGACCCGCACCAGCATGGTTTTGCCGTCCTCGTACCAGACAGACTGGGGGCGCACTGTGCCGGTCAGCGTGTCGTATTCTTCTGCTGTGAACTCGCCTTTCAGGCTCAGCCGCAGGGTGGGCGACGGGTCCACATCCGGACTCTCCGGGTTCTGCCCATTGCACACAAACAGCCATTTTGCGTCCCCGTCCTCCCGCAGCTGGTACAGGAGCTTGTCCGTGCGGCTGCCGTCGTCCCAGCGCAGGTCGACCTGCCGCTCCGGCTCCAGGGCGCGCAGGATGGCCTCGCCGTCGAAGCCGGGATGCTGGGATTTATCAAAGAGCGCCTGGGCGTCCGGGCAGGGCTCGCCGTCCAGATAGTCGGGACAGGGGCCCAAAAACAGCACCAGGCCTCCTTGGGACTGGAACTGCTCCAGGCGCTCCAGGGTCGAGCGGCGCAGGCCGCGCACCGGCGGCACCAGTACCGCCCGGTAGGCCATCCGGCCCACCTGCAGGGGGAAGCCGCCTTCCGGGCACTGTTCGGGCAGACGGGATTCGCACAGGTAGTCGAAGTCAATGCCGCCAAAAAGCAGCGTCTCGCACAGGGACGCAAATTGTTCCTCCATCTGTTTGCGCGCGCCCTGGGTCTGGCTGGCGGGGCCCCAGTGCAGCCAGTAGGATTCAATGGGGTGTACCACCGCCACGCTCACCTGGGCGCGGCCCCGGGTCAGGGCGGTGTTCAGGCGTGCAAAGTGATCCTCGATCAGGGAGAACTCCTCCCACCAGGGCGACTGATATCCGATGGACGCCGGGTAATCCCGCTTGGCCTCGCCTTTCATGGTCAGCCACGAAAGGTGCGGCACCCGCAGGGTGACCCCCAGCGCCGCCTGCCAGTCCCCCTGCAGCTTGTAGCCCCGGAAGTCGCAGTCCCACCCTGTAACGCCGTACAGCTCGGACAGGACGCCCTCGGCGCCCATCTGCCGGGCCATGGACTGGGCCTGCTTGGCCGTGGTGAACTCGTGGAAGTCGCACAGCATATCGATGCCGGGCAGGCCGAAATCCGGGTAGCAGCGCATAGCGTCGCCCACGGCCTGGGTCTGGCTTTCCAGGGTGGGTTCGCCCATGACGTGGCCCAGAAGCAGCAGGCCGTTCTGCCGGCACCAGTCGCCGATTTGTTTGCCGTAGGATTCGCAGAACACGTCGGTGACCAAATTCTGGAACCGCCACCGGGCTCGGGACAGCCTCCCACCGGGGAGCTCCCATAAAAGCTCCGGCAGCACGTCCAGGAGGTCTTCGCCGAAGCGTTCCTCATAGAGCTGGGGGAGCTTGTCCGTCCAGGAGAGGAACAGGTCTTTTTCCTCGCCGGGGTAGCGCAACGCGCCCTTGGGGGCGAACTGGGGCTCGTCGGTAAAGATGCCGGGGATGGCCCCGCCAAAGTCTGCGCCCACCTCCCGCTTGTAGGCCTCGTGGGTCAAATCCATAAACTCGCGGATGGCCTCGGGGCAGAGGGTGTCTACGTAGGCTTCATTATTAAACCAGGGGTCGGCGGTGGCGTGCTCCTGATAGGCGTACCACTTGGTCCCTTGGGCGGCGTCCTGTTCCCCGATGCGCCGGGCCGACTGCAGGCAGCCGTCCCCGTCCAGCCAGATGTCGTACACCGCCAGCAGAACGCCGTTGTCCTGCCGGACGCTGTCCTGGCCCCGGCCTGGCTCGGGCTTCTGAGCGCGGTGGGGGCGGTCAGGGGTATAGGGGTGCGGGGTCAGCAGGAGGGTCTTGCGGGCGTTATGGGGCTTCCCGCGGGTGACTTTCCCTCCCGCCGACCCGGAAGGCCAGCGGTCCTCATCGTACAAAAAGGCGCGCATCCCGCACTCCTTGGCCTTCTCCACACAGAACCGGATGAGCCCCATAAACTCTTCGTCCAGATAGGGCACGTCCAGGCCGGTGCGCACGTGCATATGGAAGCCCCCCAGGCCCATCTTGCGGAACACCTCAATCTGCTCCGCCAGCTCTTCTTTGGTGATCTTCCCGTTCCACGCCCAGAAGGGCGCGCCCCGGTACTCGCAGCCGGGGTTCTGAAACCGCTCTGGGCTGAGCCCCTTTTCCTGTGATTCTGGATACAGCATAAGCGCCTCCTAACGCACCTGCCCGCTGCCCCGCAGCAGGAATTTTGTGGACGTAAGCTGCTCAAGCCCCATGGGCCCACGGGCGTGCAGCTTCTGGGTGGAGATGCCGATCTCCGCGCCCAGGCCGAATTCGCCGCCGTCGGTAAAGCGGGTGGAGGCGTTCACGTACACCGCCGCGCTGTCCACGGACTGGAGGAAGCGTTCGGCGTTTTGGTAGCTCTCGGTGACGATGGCCTCGCTGTGGCCGCCGGAATACTTTGCGATGTGGGCCAGGGCCTCGTCCAGGGAATCGACGATTTTCACCGCCAGGATGTAGTCCAGAAATTCCGTGGCCCAATCCTCCTCCGTGGCGGGGACGGCGTCCGGCAAAAGGGCGCAGGCCCGGGGACAGCCGCGAAGCTGCACATTCTTTTCCCGCAAGCGCGATGCGATGGCGGGCAGGGCTTTTTCCGCAATGGCGCTGTGCACTAAAATCGTCTCGATAGCGTTGCACACGGAAGGCCGGGAGGTCTTAGCATTGAAGATAATCTCCGCCGCCATGTCCACCTGGGCCGACTCATCCACAAACACGTGGCAGTTGCCCACGCCCGTCTCAATGACCGGCACGCGGCTCCCCTCTTTGACGGCCCGGATGAGCCCCGCGCCGCCCCGGGGAATGAGCACGTCCAGGTAATCGGTGAGCCCCATAAGCTCCCTGGCTGACTCCCGGCTGGGGTCTTCCACCAGCTGCAGAGCGCCTTCGGGCAGAGCGGTGTTCAGGGCCCGCACAATGGCTTGGTTGGACCGCAGCGCTTCCTTGCCCCCGCGCAGGATCACGGCGTTGCCAGCCTTGACGCACAAGGCGCAGGCGTCGCTGGTGACGTTGGGCCGGGCCTCGTAAATGATCCCGATGACCCCCAATGGCACGGTGACTTTCTCAATGCGCAGCCCATTGGGCCGGGTCTCACCCATGAGCACGCGGCCTACCGGGTCGGCAGCCTGGGCGACTTCCTCCATAGCCAGCGCCATGCCCTCGATGCGCTCCGGGGTCAGGCGCAGGCGGTCCAGAAGGGACGCGGTCATGCCAGCCGCTTCCCCGGCGCGCAGGTCCTCTTCGTTTGCCGCCAGAATCTCCTCTTGATGCTCCCGCAGGGCTTCGGCAGCTTCCAACAGGGCGCGCTCCTTTTCCGGGCCCATTGCGGCCAATTTCCGGGCGCATTCTTTAGCTTTTGCGCCCATTTCCTGTAGTGTCATAGGCCCCTCCAGTCGATGCCGTCGTGGTGGGCATCGAAGAATTTTGTGAGCTTTTCCTTTATAATGTCCACGCCGCCCGCGACATTGCTTTCTATATTAAGAGGCAAAATGGGATCGTGCACCGACAGCCGCAGCAGGAACCACCCGTCGCCGTCCCCCTCCGGGAAGGACACCCGCAGGCCCTCGCGGTTATCCGGGGCGATGGCCCAGCCCTGCTCCTTCGAGTAGGCTTCCAGCGCCTCAATGAGGGCTTGGCCGCAGGGGCGGAAATCCTCCCGCAAAATGGGCAGGCGGACTTCGCAGGCTTCGGCCGGTTCCCGCAGGGGGGCCAGCAGATCGTCCAGGTCTTTGCCCTCCTTACGCAGGGCGGCCATTTTAATAATGATCTTAGTGACCAAGTACGCGCCGTCGTCCAGGAAGAAGTTTTCGCGCATGGCCGCGTGGCCGCTGGTCTCGATGGCCAGGGGGCAGTCGATGCCTTGGGCGTTCAGGCGTAGGGCCTCGTTAATGACGTTCTTGTACCCCCGCTGGAACCGGTGGTGCCTGCCGCCCAGGGTGGACTCGATGTACTCCTTGAGCCCATCGGAAGTGATAGAATCCGTCACAACAGTGCCCCCTGGAGCGTCCTCCAAAGCAATGGCCGAAGCCAGTGCCACCAGGCGGTTGCGGCTGATTTCCCGCCCGGTGTGGTCGACGGCCGCGCCCCGATCCACGTCGGTGTCAAAGATGACGCCCAAGTCGGCCCCGGCCTTTACGACTGCCTGGGAAACGGACACCATCGCGTCGGCATTCTCGGGGTTGGGGATGTGGTTGGGGAACATCCCGTCCGGCTCCAAAAACTGGCTGCCGGACACGTCCGCGCCCAAGGGCTCCAGCACCTGGCTGGCGTAGAAGCCTCCCGCGCCGTTGCCGGCGTCCACCACGATGTGCAGGCCTTGCAGGGGCTGCTCCCCCGCGCCCACGCCCTGCTTGATCTGCTCCCGCAGGCCCTGGGCGTACACCTTCATGTGGTCAACTTCCTCCCAGGTGCCCTCGCATAGCGTTTGGGGAGCCAGCCCCTTCTGGGCGCCCTCCAGAATCTCCTCGATGTCAGGGGCGTCCAGGCCGCCCTGGGGCGTGAAGAATTTCAGCCCGTTGCGGTGGAACGGGTGGTGGCTGGCCGTGATCTGCACGGCGCAGTCGCAGGGAAGGTTCCGGGTGGCCATGAACATGGACGGCGTGGAGGCCAGGCCACAGTCCAGCCCCGCGACGCCGTACTGAGCGAAGGTGCGGCGCAGGGCGTCGCGGATGCGGGGGCCGGAAATGCGGGAGTCCCGCCCCACCGCTACCCGCAGGCCTTGGGCCGAACGGTTCAGATGGGCCTCGCACCAGACGAGGAACGAACGCGCAATGGCTTCCACCGCTTCATCGGTGAGGGTGACGGCCTCGCCCTGGGGGTTGACGCTTGCCACCCCGCGGATGTCCGTGCCGCTTTTTAGCTTTTTGTATTCCATGGATGTGCTCCTTTCCGGTACTGGGTATGGGGATATTATAGCAGGTGTGGGGGGCACAAGTAAAGAGGCGCGTTGACAAATCCCGACAAACTGGTATAATAAAAATACCCCCAGTTGGGGGTATGAAAAGGACGTTGTCGCACGGTCGGCCCCTATACACCCGGAAGGAGGTGGATTTTCCACTTTATGCCGGAAGGGGGTGATGTGGATGGGAGAAAAGCTGCTGCGTTTTGCAGTATGCGTAGTGCTGGCAGTTCTGCTGCTGGCCTACATAGCCCCAAAAGCTTACTGACCGCTCGGCGCGCACCCGAACGGTCAGTTTGACATAAAGAACTGATAGTGGGGGCCGACCGTTAATGCGGCAACGCCCTTTTAATATTATTATAGCACGTCTTTTAAAAATTGCAACCCTTTTTACTTATTCTCCTGATCCCCCACATCCATGGGATACTGCCGCATATAAGAAAGCAGCTCGTCCACTGTGGTGAAGGCCAAACCTGTGACCGTATCCGCCGCACCATAATAAATGGTGATGCGCCCGGTCTCCGGGTCGGTGAGGGTAGCGCAGGGGAAGGTGACATTGGGCACGTCGCCGGTGAGCTCGTAGTCCACCTCGGGCCCGAAGACGTAGAAGCTGCCGCGCTCCTTAACAATCCAGGGGCGGTCAATGTCCAGCAGGGCCACGCCGAAGCGGTACACGAAGCCGTTGCAGGAATTGAGCACGCCGTGGTAGATCATCAGCCAGCCCTCGTCGGTCTCAATGGGGGTGGGCCCAGGGCCGACCTTCTTGGACTGCCAGCCGTTGGCCGTGCCGAACAGGAAGCGGTGCTTGCCCCAATAGCACAGGTCAGGGCTTTCGCTGTAGAAGATGTCGCCGAAGGGGGTGTGGCCGGTGTCGCTGGGACGGCTGACCATGGCGAAGTTGCCGCCGATCTTCCGGGGGAACAGGACGCCGTTGCGGTTATAGGGCAGGAAAGCGTTCTCCAGCTGGTAGAAGGTCTTAAAGTCGTAGGTGTAGCCTACGCCAATGGTGGGGCCGTGGTAGCCGTTGCACCAGGTGATATAGTACCGGTCGTCGATAAAGCAGACCCGGGGGTCATAGCGGTACTCTTTGCGGATGACGTCCTTTTCGCCCTCGAAGACAATGGGCTCGTGGTTGATGTCCCAATGGATGCCATCCTTCGAGAACCCGGCGAAGATGTCCATTTCCACGCCGCGGTTGTCACAGCGGAACACGCCGGCATAGGCGTCCCCAAACACGACCACAGCCGAGTTGAAAATGCTGTTGGAGGTGGGGATGGCGTCGCGCTGGATAATGGGGTTCTGGTCGTAGCGCCAGACGGGCTTTGTGTACCCGGCAGGCTTATCCTGCCAGGGCATGTTGGGCAGGGCGGGCCTGCCGATGATCTTTGCCATAGAAAATCGCTCCTTTTCACAATACATCCAAAATATTACATCCAAGCTGCCTTTATTATAGCCCTTCCGGCGGGAAAATGCAACCTATATTGTCAAACACCAGGTCCGGTTTTATTTCGCTTTGGGCCAGCATCTCCGGGGTGGTCTCGCCGCTCATGACCAAAATCGACGTGACAGCCGTCCCCGCCGCTACCGCGATATCGGTGTAAAGGCGGTCGCCCACCACGGCCATTTCCTCCGGACGGCAGCCGGTGTGCTGGAGCATATACTCCAGCGTGTGCCGCGACGGCTTGCCAAAGAACTCGCACTGCACCCCCGTGGACGCCTGGATAAGCGCCGCCATAGAGCCGCAGTCCGGGATGAAGCCGCCCTCTACGGGGCAGTTGAAATCCGGGTTGACGCCATAGATGGGCTTCCCCGCGCGCACCAAATCGCAGGCAGTGCACAGCTTTTCGTAGGTGAGCGTCGTGTCGAAGCCCAGCACCACATAATCCGCGTCTTCACACTGGCGGATGCCGGCCCCGTCGAAATCGGCGCGCAGGGCCGGGGTGCCCACCACATAGGCGGTTTCATGGGGGCGGTTGGCTTTCAGCCAGTCCAGGATGACGCCGTTTGAAATGAGCATCTTTTCCGGCGGGATTTCAATGCCCATACCGGCAAGCTTTGTGAGATAAGCCTCGCGGTTCTTGGAGCTGTTGTTGGTAAAGAAGCAGAAGTCCGCGCCGTTTTGCCGCACGGCGTCTAAAAAGCGTTTGGTAAACGGGAAAAGGCGGTCGCCCAGATAGATGGTGCCGTCCATGTCCAACACAAACATTTTGATTTTTCGTAGGTCTTTTTCTGCCATGATGGCCCTCCCAAATTTTGACTTTGTGGTCATTTTATCACGCAGGGCGGGATTTTTCAACCCCTGCCGCATACCGGAGCGCTTTCCCCAGCCTCTCTTTCGATTTTTGCAGATGCCGGCACACCGTAGCCTTGCCAATCCCCAGCTCCTGGCCCACCTCCTCCATGGTCAGCCGCCGGAAGAAGTACAGCTCCACACACTCCCGCTGGCGGGGGGTGAGCTCCTGCTCCATGGCCAGCCGCAGGAGCTGGGGCTGCACTCTTGGCGAACGTGCTTCTTCCTCGCCGGGGCCGGGCTGGGCCAGCATCAAGGCGGGGATTTTATCCAGGGCAACCTTTCGGGTACGCATGGGCGACCCCCCTTTTTTCGAACGAACGTTTCTGTTTTCATTATAGCAGGATGGCTGGATTTGTCAAGAGGAGCCTTGCATCCGGAGGTGGCCTATGCTATAATCAGGATTACATTTTCTAAATGTAAAGGATGCCGCGCTATGAAAAACCCATGGGAAAAAATTCCGCTATCGGACTATGAGAGCCATATGAAGCTGGATTCCGTCATGCAGCTGCAGGCAATGAACGAGATGATGAGGGGTCAGTTTTGCGATTACCCGGCAGACAGCGTCATGGTTTTAGGGGTAGCGGGAGGCAATGGACTGGAGCATATCCCGGAAGGGAAGTTTCGGAAGGTCTACGGTGTGGATGTCAATGCCAGATACCTGCAGGAAACAGCCAAGCGCTTTTCGCACCTGGAGGGGCTGGAGTGCCTGTGCGTCGACCTGACAAAGGAGGTTGACCGACTGCCCCCTGCCGGGCTGGTCATTGCCAACCTGCTCATCGAGTACATCGGCTATGAATGCTTTCAAAAAGCTGTCCAGCGCGCCGAGCCCACGTTTGTGTCCTGTATCATCCAGATCAACACCCAGGACGGCTGGGTGTCCGACTCCCCCTACCTGCACGTGTTCGATGGCCTAGATGCCGTGCATCATCAAATGGCAGAGCCTGATCTGGAAAAAGCTATGGAACAAATCGGCTACCGGCTGGTGAAATCCCGGGAGCATCCTCTGCCTAACGGGAAAAAGCTGGTGCAGATGGATTTCCGGTCATAAGGGCTGCCCTCCACTTTTCCTTGACATCTTCCCAAAACAAATGCTATAATAAAATGTATTTGCAAAATTCCAAGAGAAAAAGAAAGGAGCCTAAAAATGGCAGAGAATGTCAAAAAAGAAAACCGGATGGGTACGGCCCCTATGCTGCCGCTGATCTTCTCCATGGCACTGCCAGCCATGTTCTCCATGCTGGTGCAGGCGCTGTATAATATTGTAGACAGCTATTTCGTGTCGCAGGTCAGCGAAAAGGGGCTGGCGGCGGTGTCGCTGGCGTTCCCCATCCAGAACCTGCTGATTGCGTTTGCGGTAGGCACGGCCGTGGGCGTCACATCGCTGATCTCCCGCCGCTTGGGCGAGGGCCGCCAAAAGGATGCCGACTCGGCCGCGACCCATGGCATTTTGCTGGGCATCGCCACATCGCTGGTGTTCGCCCTGTACGGGGCGTTCTTTACCACGCCCTTTTTCCAGATGTTCGAGTCCGACCCCGAGATCGTCCATATGGGTGACCAGTACATATCCATCTGCTGCATCTTCTCCTTCGGCTGCTTTGTGGTCTGTATGCTGGAAAAGATCCTGCAGGGCACCGGCAACATGATCTGGCCTATGATCTTCCAGCTTATTGGCGCCATCACCAACATCGTGCTGGACCCCATCCTGATTTTCGGCCTGTTTGGGTTGCCGGCCATGGGGGTTACCGGCGCGGCCGTGGCGACCGTGGCCGGGCAGATTTTCTCCATGCTGGTGGCAGTCGTCGTGGTGGCGACCCGCAAGCACGCGGTCCACATCAGCTTCCGGGGCTTTAAGCCCCGATGGACCACGGTCCGGGACATCTACGCCGTGGGCCTGCCCGGCATTGTGATGCAGTCCATCGGCTCGGTGATGACCATGGCCCTCAACGGCATCCTGTCCGGGTTCTCCACCGCCGCGTACACGGTCTTTGGGCTGTATTTCAAGCTGCAGTCTTTCGTGTTCATGCCCGTGTTCGGCCTGAACCAGGGCTTGCTGCCCATCATTGGCTACAACTACGGCGCACGCAACAAAAAGCGCCTCCTGTCCGCTTTCTACGATGGCTGCGCCATCGCCCTGTGCATCATGGCCTTGGGGACGCTCCTGTTCCTGCTGGCCCCCCGGTGGCTTTTGGGGATCTTCAGCGCGTCCGACGAGCTGCTGGCCATCGGCGTCCCGGCCCTGCGGACCATCTGCCTGTGCTTCCTGTTTGCGGCGCTGGGCATTGTGGTCTCCACCCTGTTCCAGGCCTTGGGGCGCGGCATCTACAGCCTGCTGCAGTCGCTTCTGCGCCAGCTGATCGTCCTGGTCCCTGCCGCCTGGGTGCTGGCCCAGCTGACCCACGACGTCAACGCCGTATGGTGGGCCTTCCCCATCGCGGAAAGCGTTTCGCTGGCCGTATCGGCTGTGTTCTATGCCCGGGTTTACCGTTCTGAAATCAAGCATCTGGGAGAATAAACGAAAAGGCCCTGCCGCTAAGGCAGGGCCTTTATGATGCTTAGATCGCCCAGTTGCCGTTCACAAAGACCGGCACAGCCTTCCCGTCACGGGTGTAGCCGGTGACGTTCAGCTCCTTGCTGCCGACCATGAAGTCTACGTGGATGATGGAATCGTTGATGCCCTTCTCCGCGATCTCCTCCTTGGTCATGTCCGCAAAGCCGGGGATTGTATCGTTGAACCCTCTGCCCAGGGCCACATGGCAGGCGGCGTTCTCGTCAAAGAGCGTGTTATAGAACAGAATGCCCGCGTTGGAAATAGGCGAATCGTCCGGCACCAAAGCCAGCTCGCCCAGCATGGCTGCGCCCTCGTCCATGGCGATCATCTTCTCCAAAAGCGCCTGGCCCTGCTCCGCC
The DNA here is from genome assembly GCA_947652665.1 of uncultured Clostridia bacterium. Taxonomy (GTDB): domain Bacteria; phylum Bacillota; class Clostridia; order Oscillospirales; family Acutalibacteraceae; genus Acutalibacter. The sequence continues at coordinate 2,558 of CANTDZ010000030.1, read as the reverse complement.
TTGCAGGATACCGCCCGGCCGTTCTCGAAGGTGACGGAGAACTTGTCAATGAGGTTGCCCTGGTAAGACAGCGGCAGCGTAGCCACCAGCGTGCCCTCGCACTTGCCCTTCATGGGGGAGGTAAAGGCTTCTTCGGTAGGCATGTTGGGGTTGAAGAACGTGCCGTCGATGAGGGTCTCGCCGCCGCCGTTCCACTTGCCGCCGGGGATGAGCCAGCACTTGAAGTCGGTGCCGTTGGGGCTTTCATAGTGGAGGTAGTCGAAGTCGTAGGCGGTCAGCTTTTCGCATTTTTCCATGATGGTCTTGTTGTGGGCCTCCCACTCGGCCTGGGGGTCGTTGGTGTCCGACACCCGCACGGTCTTCAAAATGGCCTCCCAAAGCTTTTCCACGGCGGCAGAGGTGCGCTCACCGGGGAAGACCTTCTTGGCCCACTTCTTGGAAGGCACGGCCACGATGGTCCACTGGTGCTTGTTCTCAATGGCATCCGCGTAAGGCTTGAGCGTTTTGCTTCGTGCGGCGTTGATCTTCTGCATCTTATCCACGTTGACGCCCTTCAGCCCGTCCGGGTCCGCAGATACTATGTTGATGCGCACCGGCAGCTCGTCCACGATATGCTGCCATCGGGCCTTCTCCCACTCCTCTACCCGGCTGCGCTGCGTGACGCTTTCGTGCCGGAACTGCAGCTTATTAAAGTTCTGATCCTGCCACTGCATCTGCACCCACTTGGCCCCGGCGCGGTAGGCTTCTTCGGCCACCATCTCGGCGAACTCGTGCTGGTCTACCTCGGCCATGATGATAGCCCCCTGGCCTTTTTTGATGTTCACGCCGGTTTTGACCACCAGCTGCGCGTATTTGCGCATGATTGTTTTTTTCATGTTACAGCTCCTTTATTTTTTCTTGCAAAGCGCGGTCTTTAGCCAGCACGGCCTCGGTCATATTGCGCTTTTCTTCGTCCAGCTTGTCCGCCAGATCTTTGTCGCTCAGGGCCAGCATCTGCGCGGCCAAGAGGGCGGCATTTTCCGCGCCGTCGATGGCCACGGTGGCCACGGGGATGCCGGACGGCATCTGCACGGTAGCCAGAAGGGCGTCCAGGCCGTCCAGGGTCGAGGACTTCACCGGGATGCCGATAACGGGCAAGGTGGTATGCGCGGCCAGCACCCCGGCCAAATGGGCGGCCTTCCCGGCGGCGGCAATGATGACGCCGAAGCCGTTATGCTTGGCGTCGCGGGAGAACTCCGTGGCGGCGCCGGGCGTGCGGTGGGCGGACATAACGTGGGCCTCAAAAGGGATGTCCAGGGACTTTAAGCGCTTGAGGCAGGGAGCGAGCACGGGCAGGTCGCTGTCGCTGCCCATGATGACGGCAACTTTTTTCATGTGCATTTTCCTTTCCAGTGAAATATATAAGGAAAGGGAACAAGCGTTGGACGCCTGTTCCCTGCTTGGTTATTTGGCAGGCGTGGCATTCTCCTGCATCTCTCGGGTTTCCCCTGTCAAACCATCGGCGTGTGGACGGCCACGAATTTTTCCACCTCAAATAACCAATTTATCCTATCTCTATTATAGCAGGGTTATTCCTTCCTGTAAAGAACTTTTTCCGAGTGGGTGTAGCGGTTATAACGCCTGTCCTCGACTTTTTGGAAGGAAATGACAGAATTTTTGAACCCATCTGGATCGCGGGACGTTTTTAGCCGCAGAATCAGCTTGTAGCTTTTTCCATTACTTTGAATATGTTTCAGCACAAGAGCTGAAGCCGGCTTATTGGCTTCCAGTATGTAGTCCGGGTCCTCTACGATTTCAGCCATATACAAAAAATATTGCTCATAGTCCCCCGGATGCCTCTCCTTTATATGCTGCACCCGCTCATCTGTAATAATGACTTCATCTGTCGTGATGTCCTCGGACACACAACCATTGTAAGTTTTTATGAAGAGTGAGAAACCCAGCGAGGGCCTACTTCTCAACATGAAAAAATACGGAAAAGTTTGGGAAACGGCTTAAATACTGGGTTTTCCTCTGCAAAACACTTTAATCACACTGGAAATTTTGCCCGTTTTGCCCCAAAACCGGGCCGCACGCACAAAAGCCCGCCAGTATTTAATCGGCGGCGCAGTAGCCTGTGCACAAACGTCGCTTCATGAGAAAGAGTATAGCACAAGACATCTGTGGCAAATGTAACACGACATTTGGATAAGATCAAAGACCGACTGCAAGACGCAAGCATTGAGCGGATAGAACGCAAAGAAAACCTGTCCGGCAACGGCAAAAGTAGAAAGACTTTCCCAGAGGTGATTATCCACAACTTCTAACCAAAAGTGTAAGAACATGACGAATATCGTCAGATTTTTGCAAAGCACGGACAAATAATGCTCATTCTGGTAAAATGCCCGTAAAAGAGGCATTGCGATAATAAAAAGTCATTTATCCAGAATCCTGGGCGAACGCCGATGGATCCAAGCCAAACTGTCCAGAGTGACAGGCATCCGTCCCGGTACAATCAACGAGTTATACCAGGAAATCGCCGAGCGGATGAGTTTTGATCACCTGGATAAAATCTGTGA
>CANTDZ010000029.1 GCA_947652665.1 uncultured Clostridia bacterium | reverse complement strand
GGCCGTCAATTTCCTTTTGCACAATGGCTTTGGGCAGGCGGAACTCGGGGATGCCGTAGACCAGCACGCCGCCGGCCGTATGCAAAGCCTCAAACACCGTGACTTCATACCCCAGCCGGGCCAAGTCGCCTGCGCAGGTGAGCCCCGCCGGGCCCGAGCCCACAACGGCTACCTTGTGCCCGTTGGATGCAGGCTTCGCCGGGGCTTCTGTGGAGTGGGCGTTATGCCAGTCGGCCACAAAGCGCTCTAAGCGCCCGATTGCCACCGGCTCGCCCTTGATGCCCCGCACGCATTTCTGTTCGCACTGGTTTTCCTGGGGGCAGACGCGTCCGCACACGGCAGGCAGGGAGCTGGACTGGGCGATGATCTGGTAAGCGGCTTCAAAATCGCCAGCCGCTGTTTTTTCGATGAATTCCGGGATGTGCACCTGCACCGGGCACCCGGAGATGCAGGGCTTGTTTTTGCAGTTCAAACACCGCTGGGCTTCGTCTAAAGCCTGTTCCTCGGTGTAGCCCAGGGCCACTTCGTCAAAATTCTTGTTGCGCACGTTTGGCTCCTGGGAGGGCATTTCGTTTTTCTTTAAGGACATGTTCGGCATTTCATTCTACCCCCTTGAAAAGATTGCAGGCTTCTTCGTGGGCCTGCCGCTCGAAGTCCCGGTACATGGCGCCCCGGGCCATGGCTTCGTCGAAATCCACCTCGAAACCGTCAAAATCCGGGCCGTCCACGCAGGCGAATTTGGTCTGGCCGCCCACGGTCAGACGGCAGCCGCCGCACATGCCCGTGCCGTCTATCATGATGGGGTTCATGCTGACAATCGTGGGAATGTTAAATTCTTTGGTAACCTGAGTCACAAATTTCATCATGATAAGCGGCCCAATAGTGATGACTTTATCGTACTTCTCGCTGCCCTCGATGAGCTTGCGCAAGGCGTCTGTCACAAGGCCCTTTTCGCCTTTGGAGCCGTCGTCCGTCATGAGCACGTAGCAGTCGCTGACGGCCTTGAACTCGTCCTCCAAGATCACCAAATCTTCGTTGCGGAAGCCCACGATGGAATGGACTTCTGCGCCCTGTTCGTGGAGCTTCTTCGCCACGGGGTACGCGATAGCACATCCTACGCCGCCGCCTACCACGGCGACTTTTTTTAGGCCGTCGGTGTGGGTGGGTGTGCCTAAGGGGCCTACGAAGTCTTGCAAGCTGTCGCCTTCATTTAAGTGATTGAGCTTCTCTGTGGTCGCGCCTACGATTTGGAAAATGATGGTGACCGTGCCCTTTTCACGGTCGAAGTCGGCTACGGTGAGGGGGATGCGTTCCCCTTCCGAATCCACCCGCAGGATGATAAACTGGCCGGGCTGGGCCTTTTTCGCAACCAGCGGCGCGTCTATTTCCATTAAGGTGACGGTGGGGTTGAGGGGCTGTTTTTTCCGTATTTTGTACATTCATACCACTCCTATCTATGAAAAAAAGTATAGCATATGGGGGACAAAATTGCAAGGGGGCGCATACTCTGTTAGCAAGGGACAAGACGGAAAGTCCCTGGCCTTATAGAGAATGAAATGGAGAGAGGAGCGGTCAATTTGGCAGAAGAAAAGAATGGCCAGAGCTGCGGCCTGTATAACGACCCCACACCCCTGCCCGAAGACCCTGTGCCCACTATGGCTTATGTGCCTTATCAGCAGTGGCAGAACGATTTGCACAGCGCCGAACGCGCGCTGGATGCCGGGACGCTGTTCCCGGTATTAGATAAGCCGTTTATCGGCCGAAAGGGGGAGCCCAGATGAATGAGGAGCAAGCTCTGCGCCGGCGCATCAATGCCGTAAAATTCGCCTCTTGGGAGCTGCATCTGTTCTTAGACACCCACCCCAACAATTGCGACGCCGCCCGTAAGCTGGAGGAATACCGCCGTCAGCTTGCCGCGCTGACAAAGGAGTTCGAGGAGAAATTCGGGCCCATCGGCGAGACCACCGCCAATACCAGCCGCTGGGCCTGGATCAGCGACCCCTGGCCCTGGGAAAAGGAGGCAAATTAAATGTTCATGTATGAAAAGCGCTTGCAGTACCCGGTGCATATCGAGAACCCGAACCCCAAGCTGGCGAAGATTATCATCAGCCAGTACGGCGGGCCTCATGGCGAGATTGGCGCCTCGCTGCGGTATCTGAGCCAACGCTACTCCATGCCTTACCCGGAGCTGCGGGCTATTTTAACGGATATAGGCACCGAAGAACTCGCCCACCTGGAAATGGTTGGTACCATCGTCTACCAGCTCACCCGGAACCTAACCCCGGAGCAAATTCAGGAAGCGGGCTTCGACACGTACTTCGTAGACCACACCACCGGCGTCTACCCGGTAGCGGCATCGGGCATGCCCTTCAACGCCGCAACATTCGCAGTGACCGGCGATACCATCGCCGACCTCAACGAGGATTTGAGCGCTGAGCAAAAGGCCCGCATGACTTACGACAACATCCTGCGCTTTGCCGACGACCCGGATGTGCGCGATCCGATCAAGTTCCTACGGGAGCGGGAGATCGTGCATTACCAGCGGTTCGGCGAAGGCCTGCGCATCCTAACCGACAAACTGGACAGCAAGAACTTCTACGCGTTCAACCCGTCCTTTGACAAACCCTAAAGGGCGGGCACGAACAAATTTTAAAAAAGCCGGCAGATGGGTTGACAATCTGCCGGTGTTTGTATATACTATATATGAACAAATGCTCATATGAAAGGATGATAGAACGTGGAAGACCGCAACGCAGCTCCCCGCTGCGAATTCCTGTACGTGCACGAAGACGTAGTGGAGCAGGTGAACCAAGCCATGCCCCAGGAAGAACACCTTTTCGACCTGGCCGAGCTGTTCAAGGTATTTGGCGATTCCACGCGCATCCGCATCCTGTATGTGCTGTTCGAGGCGGAGATGTGCGTCTGCGACATCGCCCAGCTTTTGGGCATGACCCAGTCGGCCATCTCCCACCAGCTGCAGGTCTTGAAAAAGAGCAAGCTGGTGAAATACCGCCGGGAGGGGAAGACGGTCTTTTACTCCTTGGCGGACGACCACGTCCGGGCAATCCTGGACCAGGGGATGGAGCACGTAACCGAATAATTTACTTAATCTGGAGGGCATCATCATGAAAAAGAAATTTAAAATGGTAGACCTGGACTGCGCCAACTGCGCCGCCAAAATGGAGAACGCCATCAAGAAGATAGACGGCGTGCAGGACGCCACGGTAAGCTTTATGGCCCAGCGCCTGACCGTAGAGGCGGATGACAGCCGGTTCGAGGAAATCATGGATCAGATCGTAAAGACCTGCAAGAAGGTCGAGCCGGACTGCCAGATCGTGCGGTAAGCAGGCCTGTACACAGGCGGGAGATGGAAAAAGGAGATCATTATGACCAGTAAACAAAAGAAAATGCTATTGCGTATCCTCATCAGCGCGGTGCTGCTGGTTGCGGCGGTACTGATACCCGTAGAAGGGCCCTGGCGGTTCCTTTTGTTCCTGCCGGCCTACTTCACCATTGGGTGGGACGTTCTTTGGAAAGCCGTCGTAAACATCAGCCACGGCCAGGTGTTCGATGAGAACTTCCTCATGGCGCTGGCCACCGTAGGGGCTTTCTGTACCGGCTTTTTCGGCGACGGCGAATACCCCGAAGCCGTCTTCGTCATGCTGTTCTACCAGGTAGGCGAGCTGTTCCAAAGCTACGCAGTGGGCAAGTCTCGCCGCTCCATTGCGTCCTTAATGGACATCCGCCCCAATTATGCCAACATCGAGCGCGACGGCGTCCTGGAGCAGGTAGACCCGGAGGACATTGCCGTGGGCGACATCATCGTCATAAAGCCCGGCGAGCGCGCACCCTTGGACGGCATCGTGCGGGAGGGCAGCTCGGCTCTGGATACGGCGGCGCTTACCGGGGAGTCGCTGCCCCGTGAAGTGGGGGTAGGGGACGCTGTCACCAGCGGCTGCGTAAACATGAGCGGCCTGCTGCGGGTAGAAGTCACCAAGCCCTTTGAGGAATCCACCGTATCGAAAATTTTGGATCTGGTGGAGAACTCCAGCAGCAAGAAGGCCAAGGCCGAAAACTTTATCACCAAGTTTGCCCGGTACTATACGCCCATCGTGGTGTGCAGCGCAGTGGCCCTGGCGGTGCTGCCTCCGCTAATTTTAGGCGGCGGCTGGGGCGATTGGGTACAGCGCGCACTGATCTTCCTGGTAGTCTCCTGCCCCTGTGCGCTAGTGATCTCGGTGCCGCTTAGCTTCTTTGGGGGCATTGGCGGTGCCTCGAAGCAGGGCATCCTGGTCAAAGGCGGCAACTATCTGGAGGCTCTGGCCCAGGCCGAAACCATGGTCTTCGACAAAACGGGCACCCTGACCCAAGGCATTTTCCGCGTGGCGGGAACGTACCCCCAGGGCTGCACGGAAGCCGAGCTTTTAGAGACCGCCGCCCTGGTCGAGAGCTATTCTGACCATCCCATCTCCCGCTCCCTGAAAGACGCCTGGGGCCGCGACCCGGAGCCCGGCCGCGTCACCGAAGCCGAGGAGCTTTCCGGCCGGGGCGTGCGCGCCAAGGTCGACGGGAAGACGGTGTGCGCGGGCAACAGCAAGTTCATGGAGGAGCTGGGGGTGGAGTACGCTTCCTGCCAGCAGGTCGGCACGGCGGTGCACGTGGCTGTAGACGGCCAGTATGCTGGCTGTGTAGTCATCGCCGACCAGCCCAAGGAAGACGCCGCCCAGGCTATCCGTGAACTCAAGGCCGAGGGCATCCGGCAGACGGTGATGCTCACTGGCGACCGCAAAGAGGTGGGGGAGAGCGTAGCCAAAGAGTTGGGCCTGGATGCCGTCTATACGCAGCTTCTGCCTGCTGACAAGGTGGAGAAGGTGGAGGAGCTTTTGCGCGGCAAGTCGGAGAAAGGCAAGCTGGCCTTTGTGGGCGACGGCATCAACGACGCGCCGGTGCTTTCCCGTGCGGACATCGGCATCGCCATGGGCGGCCTGGGTTCGGATGCCGCCATCGAAGCCGCTGACATTGTGCTCATGGACGACAAACCCTCGAAGATCGCCGAAGCCATGCGCATTTCCCGGCGGACGCTGGGGATCGTACGGCAGAATATCGTGTTTGCGCTGGCGGTGAAAGCGGCGGTTTTGGTGCTCAGTGCGCTGGGAATGTCCAATATGTGGGAGGCCGTCTTCGCCGACGTAGGCGTGGCCGTGCTGGCGATCCTCAACGCCATGAGGGCGCTGAGCCTGCCGAAAAAATAAGGGAAGGAGCAAACATCGTGCTGGAACTCAGGGATATCAAATGGAGCGCTCCCGACGGCACCCGGGTGCTGGACGGCGTGGATTTGACGGTAAAAAGCGGCGGCCTTACGGTCATAACAGGCCCCAACGGCGGGGGCAAGACCACCCTTGCCAAGCTGGTGGCTGGGGTGGAAGCGCCGGAAAGCGGCCGCATCCTGCTGGACGGCGATGACATTACCGGGCTGGACGTGACCCAGAGGGCCAGGAAGGGCGTGTGCTTTGCCTTTCAGCAGCCGGTTCGTTTTAAGGGAATCCCCGTGCGCAGGCTGCTGGAGCTGGCGGCAGGGGAGAGCCTGACAGAGGTGCAGGTGTGCGCGCTCCTGAACCAGGTGGGCTTGTGCGGCCAGGAGTACATGGGACGGCAGGTAGACGCGTCCCTTTCCGGCGGCGAAATAAAGCGAGTGGAGATCGCCACGGTGCTGGCGCGCCCTGGAAAGCTCTTTCTTTTTGACGAGCCCGAGGCCGGCATCGACCTGTGGAGCTTTTCGGGATTGATCTCCGCGTTCCAGTCCCTGCGCGACCGCCGGGACAAGGCGCTGCTGCTCATTTCCCACCAGGAGCGGATTTTGGAGATTGCGGATGAGATTATCGTGCTGTCCGGCGGGAAGGTCGCCCAGCGGGGCCCGGCCCCGGAGATTCTGCCCCAGCTGATGGGGAAGGGCGGCCACTGCGCCGACTGCGGCAAACGGAAGGCGGTGTTTGCATGAACAGCATCACGGGCAAATTTTTAGAGACCCTGGCGGGGTGGAAAGGCACGTTCTCCGGCGCGTACAGCGTGCGCGAAAACGGGAGCTGTGCGGAGATGCGGTCCACGCCGTTTGTGGAGATTACCCCCAAAAGCGGCCTGTCCGGGCTGGATATCCGCATCCTGCCCGGGTGCCGGGGAGAGGTGGTGGCCGTCCCCGCCTGTGTCACCCAGGGGGGCATTGACGACCTGGCCTACAACGACTTCTACGTGGGCGCAGGGGCCGAGGCTACTATCATAGCCGGTTGCGGCGTGCACACTGAAAACGGCGAACCCGCCCGTCACAGCGGCATACACCGGTTCTTCCTGGAGCCGGGGGCAAAGGTGAAATACATCGAAAAACACCTGGGAACCGGGGACGCGTCCCCCCGCGCCATCGACCCGGAGACCGTCATCCAGCTGGGGGAGGGGGCCCAGCTGGAAATGGACACCGCCCAGCTAGGCGGCGTGGACCGGGCCGACCGCCGCACAAAGGCCGTCCTGGGGGCCGGAGCCCGGCTGGTCATACGGGAGCGCCTGCTGACCGAAGGCCAACAGCAGGCCAAGTCCGACTTTGTGGTGCAGATGGACGGCGAAGGCGCGGCCGTCGACCTGGTTTCCCGCTCGGTAGCCCGAGGGGATTCCCGGCAGAGCTTCCGCTCCCAAATCACCGGCAATGCCCCCTGCACGGGCCATTCCGAGTGCGACGCCCTGGTGGACGGCAATGCCAAGGTGGATGCCACCCCCATGCTTTCTGCCAACCACCCGGACGCGGCGCTGATTCACGAAGCCGCCATCGGGAAGATTGCGGGGGAGCAGATCGTGAAGTTGCGTACCCTGGGCCTGACCCAGGAGGAAGCCGAAGCGGAGATCGTGCGCGGGTTCCTGGAATAAAAAAGAAACAGCAAGGCCCCTGACACAAAGCCAGGGGCCGATATTTTTTATAGGTTTTTCGCCAACTCTTTCAGATAGGCCCGGAATTCCCCGCCGATCTCCGGGTGGTTCAGGGCCACTTCCACGCTGGCCTGCATGATGCCCAGCTTGCTGCCCATGTCGTAGCGGGTGCCGGTAAAGTCCACGGCGGTCATGCCGTCCCGACGGGCCAGGGCGCGCATGGCGTCGGTGAGCTGTATCTCGCCGCCCGCGCCCGGAGGCGTGTTGTCCAGGATGTCGAAAATCTCCGGCGGCAGCACGCAGCGTCCCAGGATGGAGTACAGGGAGAACTCCTCGCCCGGAGCCGGCTTCTCCACCATATCCGTGCAGCGGAAATAGTTGCCGCGCAGGGGCTCCACCTTCAAGGAGGAATACTTGCGGATGGCCTCGGCGCTGACCTCTTTCACGCCCACGACCCCGCAGCCGAACTCCTCATAAGCGCGCATCAGCTGGCCGCAGACGGGGTCCTGGCCCAAAATCACGTCGTCGCCGTAGAGCACGGCAAAGGGCTCGCCCTGGACAAAGCTCCGGGCGCAGTTAACCGCGTGGCCCAGGCCTTTGGTCTCCTTCTGGCGCACATAATAGATGTTGGCAAGCTTGGAAAGGGCCACTACCTGCTCCAGCATGGCTTCCTTCTCGGGGTTGCCGGTCAGGCGCTCCTCCAGCTCGGGGGCCCGGTCGAAGTGGTCTTCCAGAAGCCCCTTGCCCCGGTTGGTGATGATGAGGATATCTTCAATGCCCGAAGCCGCTGCCTCCTCCACGATATATTGGATGGCCGGCTTGTCCACAATGGGAAGCATCTCTTTGGGCATGGCCTTGGTGGCCGGCAGCACGCGGGTGCCCAGCCCCGCCGCGGGGATGACGGCCTTGCGTATCTTTTTCATAAAGCGTCGTCTCCTTTCAGCCCCTCATAGCAGCAGGGGCACAACATTTACCAGAAGGAAGTAGCACACGAACATACAAACCGCAATGGAGATATTCACGCCGCCCTTGGTTTCCAAAGCGACCGTAGCTTCCCCCTCCGAGCCCTGGCCTTTTATCTTCCGTACCGAACCCACGCAGTGGCGCATATACATTTTGTTGCCCCGCACGCCGATGACGATCATGACAACCAGCATGGCCAGCAGGCACAAAAACGGCAGGCACATTTCAAACAGGAGAACCGGGTCCCGGGCGACCAGCTGGGACATAGCCAGCTGCTGCTCGTAAGTGGGAGTAAAGCCCAGGGTGATGTCCATGCCAACCTGACCGGCCAGGTCGGCCAGCAGGGGGGCGGCCACAAAGACCGTCACCGCCAGGTAAGCCAGGTACAGGCAGAACATGATGGCCGTGACGATGGCCCCCGCCTTGTACTGCTTCCGGTACAGCATCCACGCGCCGGAAAAGAGGAAGGCGGAGACATTGAATTTATTGCGCCCGGTCTGCTTGATGTAGCGGAAGACGGGCATATAATAGGTGGTGTTCTGCTTGACATACTTGGAAGCGTCCCCGAAGCTGACGCCCTCGTCCAAAGGCTCGGCGGGGCTGACGCCGCCCATGGGGTCAAAGGAGAAGGGGGGCACCACGCCGCCGTAGGCATTGCGCGAAGCCGGGGCCCCGGAGCTGACAAAGGGCGGGGGAGGCGGCGTCTGCGCGGACTTCTGCCCGTCCGGTTGGGCGCCCAAAAGGGACGTGCCGCACCGGTTGCAGAAAAGGGCGCTGTGGGCATTGAGCGTCCCGCACACGGGGCACTCCTGGTCTTTGATCTCCGCCGTGGTGTCCGCAGCCTTGGGGGGCGGCGGGGCTGGGGGCTCCCAGTCCTTGCCGGCCTCGTGGAGGTCGCCGAAAATACATTTCCCTTCCTTTTCGTAGCAGGCCCGGTGGTAGGGCGCGCCGCACTGGGGGCAGACCACCACGTCGTCATCCTGCTTAAAGGCCTCGCCGCAGACGGGGCATTTGATACCTGTGTGATCCAGCATTTGCAAAGCCATTCCTTCTTTAAGATTCAAACTAATAGATATTGTACACGATTCTTCCTCAAAGCGCAATGCGCTGGCCATTAATTTTCAATCTGTTAATAAATTGTTCGCAAAATCCTGTGAAAAACCGGGGGCGCGGCGAGATTTTTATTTACAATTTGCGCGGGATTTGCTATGATAGGAGAAGTGTACCAAAATCTACCTCACTGGGAGGAAACCATAATGCTGCAATTTGAAGAATGCAAGCGCCAGCTGGCCGAACAGCAGGACGCATTGAAGGAACTGGAAGGGGCCTTAGGCCTGGAAAGGCTGCGGGAGGAAGTGGAGATGCTCGAGCACAAATCCGCCGAGCCCGGCTTCTGGGACAACATGGAGCAGGCCCAGAAGGTCACCCAGCGCATGGCAGCCCTTAAGGGCAAGGACGAGGGCTATCAAAAGCTGGTGGCAAGGGCTGAGGACTGCCTGGCCCTCATTGAAATGGGCGACGAGGCCGAAGATCTGTCCCTGGTGGACGAAGCCCAGTCGGAAATTGATTCCATCAAAGAAGAGATCGCCACCATGCGGCTGTCCACGCTGCTCACCGGCGAGTACGACGGCCACAACGCCATTTTGACCTTCCATGCGGGTTCCGGCGGCACCGAAGCCCAGGATTGGGCCGAAATGCTGTTCCGCATGTACACCCGCTGGGCCGAGCGCAAGGGGTATAAGGTCACCACCCTGGACTACCTGGACGGCGACGAAGCGGGGCTCAAGAGCGCGTCCATCCTGGTGGAGGGCGAGAACGCTTACGGCTACCTCAAGAGCGAAGCGGGCGTCCACCGCCTGGTGCGCGTGTCCCCCTTTGACGCCGCAGGGCGCCGCCACACCTCTTTCTCGTCTTTGGAGGTCATGCCGGAAATTGAAGAAGACAACAGCGTCGAGATCAACCCCGACGACATCAAGATGGAAGTCTACCGGGCTTCCGGCGCAGGCGGCCAGAAGGTCAACAAGACGTCCTCGGCGGTGCGGCTCATCCACATCCCCACGGGCATCGTGGTCTCCTGCCAGGTGGAGCGCAGCCAGTACCAGAACCGCGACGTGGCTATGAAGATGCTGATTTCCAAGCTGGTGGAGATTAAGGAGCGGGAGAACCTGGAGAAGATCAGTGACATCAAGGGCGAGCAGAAGGAGATCACCTGGGGCAGCCAGATACGCTCCTATGTCTTTATGCCCTACACCATGGTCAAGGACCATAGGACCGGCCACGAGACGGGCAACGTGAATGCCGTGATGGACGGCGATTTGGACGGCTTCATCAACGCCTATCTCACCGCTATGAGCCAGAACGCGCTGCGGGAGGGCGTAGAGTAAATGGAATTTAAGTTGGAACCCGTAACGGCGGATAAAAAAGAAATCCTGCGAAACCTGCTGGAAAAGTATGACTACGAATTTTCCCAGTACGACGGCCTGGACGTCAACGACTTGGGCCTGTACGGTTACAGCTACTTGGACAACTATTGGACGGAGGAGGGCCGCTGGGCCTTTTTCCTGAAGGTGGACGGCAAGCTGGCGGGTTTTGCCATGGTAAATGATTACCCGGAGGCTGGCGAGCCTATCGATTATTGTATGTCCGAGTTTTTCGTCATGTACAAATACAGGCGCTGCGGCCTGGGCAAGTGGGCTGCGTTTGAGCTGTTCGGCCGCTTCAAGGGCTTGTGGCAGCTCAAGCGCACACCGAGGAATGTGGGTTCCGTGCATTTTTGGGACAAAGTGGTAGGCGCTTTCACAAACGGCGATTTCAAGCTGGAAAGCCGCCCGGACCTGGCCTATGCCGACGGCACGCCCGCCGACCTGTTCACATTCCGCACGGACAAATAAGGAGGGATGGCTTTGCGTCGAAGACGGCAGAAGCGGCAGTTTCTCAAAAGCACCGACCATATCCTGGACATCAGCCCGGCGGGGCGCAACATCTTCGTCTCCCGGGATAAGCAGATCCAGAACCGGAAGGCAAGGCAGATCAAAATCTGGATGCGGGTGGTGGCCGTGCTGGCGACCCTGGCCACGCTGGGGGCGGCGGCGCTGTTTGTGTGGAGCTACCTGATCCCCTATTTCCAGTCGGAGTTCATTTTGCCCCCGGTGGCTGCGGAATCGGAGGACCCGCTGCTGACCGGCAGCATGGCCCCCCTGCCGGTGTACGACAGCATGGGGCTGCCGGTCTATGACAACGATATGTGCCTGTTCGTCATCAACCGGTCGAACCCGGCGGACGCGGATTTTGTCCCCACCCTCAACACGGCGGAGGGGGTGGCGGTAGATGCCCGCATTGCCGACGCCCTGCGCCAAATGACGGCTGCCGCCAAAGAGGACGGCTTCGCGCTGACCTTTACCGAGGGCTACATTTCCTACGACGACCAGGCCAAGCGCTTTGAGGACATGGTGGATGAGCTGATGAACGGCGAGGAAGCCCGCACCACGGTCATGGCCAAGACCGTGGCCAGCTCCTACCAGCCCCCCGCTGGCCAAAGCGATTTCCAAACGGGCCTCTGCGTGCGCTTGTCCGGCGACCCGGAGACCTTTGCGGATTCCCGCACGTACTCCTGGCTGCGCAGCAACATGGGCAAATACGGCTTCATCTTCCGCTACCCGGACGGCAAGGACGACATGACGGGCATGGAGAAGGACCCTACCGTCATCCGCTACGTGGGTAGCGCCAATGCGGCGGCCATGCAGCAGCGCTCTATGTGCCTGGAGGAGTATATCACCTATCTAAACAATCAGTAAAAGAGGCGTTTTGCAATGGGCAAGGATTTGAGGGGACTGGGCGGGTATCTGCTCGCCTTTGGCAAATGGGTGCTGGCAGCGGTGGCGCTGGGCGTTGGCTGCGGCGTGGTGGGGGCCTTTTTCCATCTGGCCATCGACGTGGTGACGGAGTTCCGCATGGCGCACACGGCCATAATCTGGCTGCTGCCCGGGGCCGGGGTGCTGACCTTGGCCCTCTACAAGCTATGCCGCGTAGGGTACGGGGTCGGCACGAACCTCATCCTGCAAACCGCTGACGGCGAGGGCCGCGTGCCCATCCTGCTGGCCCCGCTGATTTTCGCGGGGACGCTGCTGTCCCATTTATTCGGGGCGTCCGTAGGGCGCGAGGGTGCGGCCCTGCAGCTGGGCGGGAGCATCGGCTATAACTTCGGCGCGGCCTTCCGTTTTGACAAGGAAGACCGGGAAGTCCTGACCATGTGCGGGATGTCCGCCTGTTTTGCGGCCCTTTTCGGCACGCCGCTGACCGCCGCGGTCTTTGTGCTGGAGGTCCTGCGGGTGGGAACCATGCGGTATAACGCCCTTTTGCCCTGCGTGCTTTCGGCGTATACGGCGGCGTTTGTGGCCAAGTGTATCGGCACGCAGCCCATGGCCTTTGCGCTTTCGGGCCTGCCGGAGTTCGGCCCCCTGCCGGCCCTGCAGGTGGCGGGACTGACGGCTTTGTGCGCGGTGGTGGGCATCCTGTTCTGCACTTGCATACATAAGGCGGGGCACCTGTTGGAGCGGGTTATCCCCAACCCCTATCTGCGCATCGCGGCGGGAGGCCTGGTGGTCGCCATAGCCGCGCCCCTTTTGGGCTTGTACGATTTCACTGGCGCCGGCGGCCACATGATCACAAACGCCATAGCAGGCCAGGCCCCCTGGTATGCGTTCTTGGTGAAAATCCTCTTCACGGCCCTGTGTGTAGGCGCGGGGTTCCGGGGCGGCGAGATCGTCCCCACTTTGTTTATCGGCTCCACCTTTGGATGCCTGGCGGGGCCGCTTTTCGGCCTGGACCCGGGCTTCGGCGCGGCGGTGGGGCTGGTGGCCCTGTTCTGCTCGGTGGTAAACTGCCCCCTGGCTTCGGTTTTCCTGGCCATTGAGCTTTTCTCCCCCGGCGACGTTTCAACCTTTGTGGTGGCTGTGGCGGTGGCCTATGTGCTCTCGGGCTACTTTGGGCTTTACGGAAGCCAGCGCATCGTATTTTCGAAGGTGCGGCAGAAGGTCATCGAAATCACGGCCCAATAGCAGCCCGTACCCCAGCGCGAACAGCCCGCCGCACAGGGCGCATTGCAGGGCGACCAGGGCTAGGGGCTCCTGCAAAGGCAGATGGCCCAGCGCCCATTTCCCCAGGAGCACGCAGGCCGCCGCCCAAAGCAAAGGGAGGGCCACGTGGCGCGTCAGGGAGATTTGCAGGGCGCTGACCTTCATCAGGCGGCGCAGGCTCAGGGCGGCATTAAAGATGGTGCTGAAAAAGAGGATGCCCACGTAGCTTTCCATGCCCAGGCGGCTTAAAAGCAGGAGCACCAGGGTGACCCGCAGGAAGGAGTCGGCGAAGTTATACTTCATGGAGTTCAGCTGCTCATCCAGCCCCTTGAGCAGGCTGTCGACGACCACATCCAGGTAAATGAGCGGCACGATGGGGGCCAGCACGCGCAGGTAGGCCCCGGCGCTTTCGTTGTGGTAGAAGGCGCGGCTCCAGTCGTCCCCGAACACCGCGAACAGCGCCGCAAAGAACAGCCCGTAAGCCAGGGCGCTGCGCACCGCCTTGCCGGATATGTAAGCCACGGCGCGCTTGTGGTTCAGCTCGCGCTCCTTGGCCACCTGCGGGATGAGCAGCGATGCGAAAGAAGCCAAAAACGACGAGGGGAAAAAGAGCATAGGCATGGCCATGCCCTGCAGCAGGCCGTATTGGGAAAGCGCGGCGGAATACCCCAGCCCATAGGCCTGCAGCTGCCGGGGGATTAAGAGGTTCTCCCCGGTGTTTAAAAGGCTGCGCGCGGCCGAGCTGAGCGTGCAGGGCAGCGCAATATGGGACAGCCCCTTGAGCACGCCCCGGCTCTTTTCGCGCTTTTGGGGGGTGTGGCGCTTGAGGCTCCGGCGATAGGCGCACCAGCTTACCAGGAAGGAAGCGGCCTCCCCCAAGGTGGAAGCGGCCATGGCGGCCATGCAGGCGGCTTCGATGCCCTGGGGGGCCAGCTTCCAGAAAAGCACCACGGTAACGGCGATGGTCAAAAGCTGCTCCAGGGTGTCCGAGGCGGCGGTGGAGAGGGATTCGTCTACCGCTAAAAAGTAGCCCTTCATGCAGGTGCACAGGGACATAAAGGGGAGCCCGAACCCCAAGATGCGCAGGCAGGGGGCCGCCTGGGGGTTGCCCAGGAATGTGGCGGCGGCGAAGTCCGCAAAGAAAAAGAGCAGCAGGGCAATGCCCACGCTCAGCGACAGGCAGAAGGCAAAGCACCGGGCTACTAAGGAGCGCAAAGTCTCCCGGCGGCCGGCGGCCAGGGCGGCGGAGACCATGCGGGTCACCGCCAGGCTGATGCCCGAGGTAGACAGGGTCACGGCCAGCATAAAAATGGAGAGGACCAGCTGGTAAAGCCCCATGCCCTCCGAACCGATCTTCATGGACAGATAGGAGCGGTAGCCCATGTTGGTGACGCGCAGGAACAGGGACACGGCCGTCAGCACCGCGCCCTGGATAAAGAATTTCCGTTTGGCTGATTGGGTCATGGGCCGGGACACTCCTTCCAGGCAGAAAAAATAGAGTATAGAAAGGCGGCAGAACGCATGGACAGCAACTGGACCGAGATACAGATCAAGATACCGGCGGCGCAGGCCGACCGCGCCGGGGACATCGCCAACATGGTGGTGCCCTATGGCATTTATATGGAGGACTACTCCCATTTAGAAGAGGAAGCCCTGGAGATTGCCCACATCGACCTGATTGACGAGGAGCTCCTGCAAAAGGACCGGGATACGGCCATCATCCACGTGTACATCAGCCCCGAGGAGAACCCGGCCGAGGCCGTCTCCTTCCTGCGGGAGCGATACACGGCGGTGGGCATCCCCCATGAAATCACCCAGGGGGCCTGCGCGGAGGAGGACTGGATCAATAACTGGAAGAAGTATTTTAAGCCCATGCCTGTGGGCGAAAAGTTGCTCATCCGCCCCCTGTGGGAGGACGAGTACGATCCCCAGGGCCGCACCGTCCTGCACCTGGAGCCCGGCCTGGCTTTTGGCACGGGCACCCACGAGACCACCCGCCTTTGCCTGGAGCTGCTGGAGAAGTACGTGGCCCCCGGTGTGGATTTCCTGGACATGGGCTGCGGCAGCGGCATTTTGTCGGTGGCGGCGCTGCTGCTGGGGGCCAAAACGGCGGTGGGCGTGGACATCGACCCTCTGGCCGTGAAGACCGCCGTGGAGAACGCCCATGTGAACGGCGTGGGGGAGAGGTTCACGGGCATCTGCGGCAATTTGGCAGAGAAGGTTCAGGGCAAGTTCCAGGTGGCGGCGGCGAACATCGTGGCGGACATCGTCATCCTCTTGAGCCAGGACGCCCCCCGCTTCTTGTACCCGGACAGCGTCTACATTGTCAGCGGCATCATCGACACCCGCGAGCAGGATGTGCTGGCGGCGCTTTCCGGCAAATTTGACGTGCTGGAGCGCCGGGAGGAGCGGGGCTGGGTCGCCATGGCGCTGAAGCCTTTGATGCAATAGACAGGAGGGAACTTTATGCGCCGATTTTCTGCTGCGGGCCGGACGACTCTGCTGCTGTCCGCCATTTATTTTGTCAGCTACATCACCCGCAACAGCTACAGCGTGGCTCTGGCCGCCATGCTGCGGGAAACGGGCCTGAGCCAATCCCTGCTCTCCTGGGCGGTGACCGGCAGCCTGATCACCTACGGGGCCGGGCAGCTGCTCAGCGGCTTTTTTGGCGACCGTGTCCAGCCCAAATGGCTGGTGCTGGGGGGCCTTGCCACCACCTCGCTGATGAACCTGCTGATGGCTTTCTGCCGCGCGCCTTTGTGGATGCTGCTGATCTGGTGCGTAAACGGCCTGGCCCAGGCGTTTATGTGGCCTCCGCTGGTGCGGCTGATGGCCCACCTGTTTTCCGGCGAGACCTACCAGCAGGCCGTGGTGGCCGTCACTTGGGGCGGCTCCATCGGCAACATTGCCCTGTATCTGGGCGCGCCTGTGCTGCTGTCCTTGTCCGGCGTGAAAGCCGTTTTCCTGGCGGCGTGCCTGCTGGGGGTCTTGTCCGCCTTTGCCTGGACCCGCCGCTGTCCCATCCTGCCGCCCCGGACGGAATCCCGGCAGGCGGCGGCCACGGGCCGGAGCCCCCTTCTGATGCCCCTGGTGTGGGTGATCCTCCTGATCATTGTGCTGCAGGGCCTCCTGCGGGACGGCATCACCACTTGGACGCCCGTCTACCTGGACCAGACCTTCCATTTAGGCAGCGCCTTCTCCATCCTCTCCGGGACCGCCCTGCCCCTGTTCAGCCTGGTTGCCATCCAAGCGGCCTCGCGCCTGCACCGGCGGCGCTTTCCCAACCCCATCCTCTGTGCCGGGGTGATCTTCGGCTTTGGGGCCCTTTGCGGCTTGCTGCTGGCGCTGTTCCCTGGGGCAAACGCCGCCCTGTCCATTGCCCTTACGGCCCTGCTGACCGGCTGTATGCATGGGGTCAACCTGCTGCTCATCGGCATCCTGCCGGCGTATTTCCAGAAGTTTGGCAAGGTCTCGCTGCTGTCGGGGGTGCTCAACGCCTGCGTGTATATTGGCAGCGCCTTGTCGGCCTATGGGTTCGCGGCCGCAGCGGAGATGGCCGGGTGGGGGGCGGTTATCGCGTCCTGGCCGGTGGTGGCTTTGGGCGGGATGGCTCTCTGCCTGCTGTGCACGAAGCCCTGGGAACGCTTCCAAAACTCATAAAGGCAAAAAGAAAACCCCCGGTTTCCCGAGGGTTTTTTCGTGCTTTTAGTTGGAAAATTTCGGCGCGGACACGTCGTTCCCGGCAAAGGCGTTGGGGCCGGGGTTCGACAGGGAGAAGTACATCTTCGCGGCCTTGGTGGTGCCGAAGTCGTGATTGGAGCCGGTGTCCTGCACCTCGTTAAAGGCGTCCCGGAACATCTGGTTATGGGCCTCCTCGCGGTTGAGGAGGAAGTCGATGGTCTCGCGCACCTTCTTGTCGTCAATCTGGCGGTACAGGTATTCGTAGACCACCTTGGCCCGCTGCTCGGAGGCGATGTTGCTTAAAAGGTCGGCGCACAGGTCGCCGGTGACCGTCACGTAGTCCGCCGTCCAGGAGTACCCCGAGGCGTTGATAAGCCCCGGGTTCAGCCCCAGCAGCACGTGGGTTTCGATCTCCCCGGCCTTCACCTGCTGGGCCTCCACGTCGTGGCCGTTGAGCAGGTTGATGGTCTGCGCCACCATTTCCATGTGGCTGAGCTCTTCCGCCGCAATGTCCATAAACAGGTCCTTGATCCGCTGGTCCTTGATGCGGAAGCTTTGAGACATATACTGCATGGCCGATTTTAGCTCACCGTTGCCGCCGCCCAGCTGTTCCTGCAAAAGCGCCGCATACTGAGGGTTGGCCCGTTCCGCGCCCACCGGGTGGAACAGCTGCTTTTCGTGCTTGTACATTTTCCATCATCCCTTTCGCGTTTTTGTTAGTGTGCGCGAAGGGGCGGGGAATATGTATTTAGGCTTTTTGGGCGGAGAAGCTTTCGATCTGATACCCCAGCGCATTGCTGGCCGGGGCCAGCGTTACGGTGCAGACATAGGTTTCGGCAGGGGCGTCAAAGCCCATGGGGTTCCGCACGTACTCGTACTCCAGCACGGCTTTGCTTCCCTCATTGGCCAGCGAGCGGACGGTGAAGCCATACGTGGCGTCAAACCCGGCCTGGGGGTACACCCACACCAGGGAGCTGTCGGTGGGGTAGAAGCGCTCGACAGGGAAGTCCGGCGACTGGGTGCCGCCCACCAGCGGCAGGACCACCGCCGGGTCGCCGCCCAGCAGCTGGATGGCCTTGTCCATGCAGTCCGTGGTGAGATCCATCTGGTAGTCGTCCCGCTGGATGAGGTCGGCCATAGTCAGCGGGGTGGCGGCCCTAAGGCCGTAGTCGCTATTATTCTGGTTGAAGTACAGGCCCCGGGCCCAGGTGGTGCACAGGGTGTACCAGTGCAGGTCGGACAAATCGCGGGTATAGAAGGTGCTGGGCCCCGCAACCGCGCCTACCACGTTCATAACAAACTCCGCGTCCACCTTATCCTTCAGGTTGTCCGTAGGCGGCACGAGGGTCGCATCTTCAATCGTGTTATAAATCAGCACGTCCTTGGCGTTGAGGAACATCTGGGCCACCTCGGCCCGGGTGGCGGTGCCGCCGGGGTTCATCTTCCCGCCTGAACCCTTAATGATCCCCTTGTTGACCGCCCAGCGCATAGCCTCCTGGGCCCAGGAGGACACGGCGCCCCGGTCGCTGAACTGGTTATAGGCGGTGCCTTCGGGGGAGAGGTCGGCGCCGGTCTGCACGGCGTAATTGTAGAGGAATACGGCCAGCTGCTCCCGGGTGAGGGGGTTGTTGGGGGAGAATGTCCCGCTGCCCGTGCCACCGGCGATGCCCTTCTGGTAAGCCCAGTTTATCGGCGCGACGCCCCAGGTTCCGGGCTCCACGTCGTTAAACAGGGAGCCGCCGCCGTAGATGTCCGCGCTGTAGCCCTGGGTGCGGTTGGCCAGCACCTGCACCAGCTGCACGCGGTTCATGGTGTTGTTGGGGGAGAAAGTGGTGTCCGTGGTGCCCTTAAAGAGCCCCTGGGCGTAGGCATAGCGCACGGCTTCCACGTACCAGTCGTCGGTGTAGACGTCCTGGAAAGGCGTCTGGCCCTCGGGGTCGCGGGTGATGATGGGGCCGGGCACAAAGCCGTCCATCTTCAAAAGGACGTCCTTGTTCTGCAGCATACTCAAGGAGGCGTTAGCTCCGCTGGCCACCTTGTCCGTCTCGACGAAGTAGGTGATGCCGTCGTCGCGGAACGTGATCGTCCCATGGCCCCGGTTGCCCCAGCCGTCGTCCTTATAGGTAAAGGTTGCCTTGCCGTTTGCAATGGGCTGGCTGGTGATGCCCGTGCACTGGGCTATCCGCGAGGGCCCCGGGCCCTGAAAGGAGCGCCCGGCTTGCAGGTCGAACTTCACCTTGCCGTCTGTAATGGAGTGGATGGTCAGGTTGGTGTAATGGCTGTAGGGGCTGTAGGGCCCGTCGGGGGTGACGATTTCCTCGTAGTACCACTTGCCCACAAACCGGGAGTAGTCCGCCGCAGCCGCCGCTCCCAGGGGCAGGGCCCCCAGCAGGAGCACCGCCGCCAGCAGCAGGGCGCAAAGCCTTTTCGAGATGTGTTTCATGTTGACAAAACTCCTTCCGCCTCTAGAAAATTAAATTTATTTGAAAATGAGCATCTGGTTAAGCAAACGCTCTTGAGGCCCGTAAAGCCATTGGCCGTCCACGTACAGGTTGGTGGAGCCGCCGCCGTCGCAGTTGACCGCGTCCCGGCAGCCCAGGGCCACCATGGTTTTGGCCAGGTCGGTCAGATTGGCGTTAGCGGTAAGCAGCAGCACCTTCCCGTCGTTTTTGATGCCGATACAGGAGCGCCGGGCGCTGTACACCGTGATGCTGGGGTCGCGGAAGCCTTCTGCCGCGTAGGTGTCGGCGTTGCCATAGACCGCGCCGTTTTTCACGATGCGCGGCCCCAGGCCGATGCTCAAGGCGATGTCCTGGGTGGAAGCCCCTTCAAAATAGCGCTGCATTTGGATGGTGTCGCCCACCTGCACCGTGGGGAAGAAGGGGTCGTCCCCTGTCCAGGGCGGGATGCGCTGGAGGAGCACATAGCCCCCCGCCGGGATGGCCGCGTCCTCGCCGTGCAGCACCTGGGTGACCGTACCGCCTGCGTCCACCACCACGGCATCCGAAGCGGCAAAGCCCAGGGATGTGCCCCAGTCCCGGGTGAACATGACGCGGGTGGAGTCCGTCTCGGAGGGCTTCTGGTTGACCACGATGTGCTCCAGCACCACCTGGTCCTCCAGCCCCGGCCGCAGGATGGCGGTGTGGCGGGTAGCAAAGCTCTGGATGGAGCAATTTCCGCTGCCGTCAATCACAAATGCGGACTTGTCCGGCGCATAGGTGTTGTCCACAATGAGCACCCGCCCGTCGCTGACCATGGTGCCCAGGGGTACATAGCTGTCCATAAGGAAGAACGCGGCGTTGACGGCAAAAGTAGCGCCAGTGCGGTTGACGAAGGAGGCCGGGCTCTCCCGCCCGGTGACGGTGCCGTTGCCCAGCTCGACGCTGGCGCTGAACTGATGCGGGTCGAACTCCACGGCCCGGACGGCCACGCCGTTTACGCGCTTGTTGATAATGTCATAGCGCCCGGAAACCCACCGGTCCAGGAAGCGGGCATACACAGCGGCGGCCTCGGCGCGGCTGGCCGTGCGCAGGGGGCCGAAGGAGCCGTCCGTGAAGCCGTTGATGACCCCGGCCTGCTGGCACTGGGAAACGCTCTGGGCGGCATAGGGGCTGATGCGGCCGCTGTCCGTAAACCGGGCCGGGGTGTTCACCGCCGGAAGATTGCGCCCCGTGGCCCGCAGCAGGTTCGTGACCATCACGGCCATGTCCTGGCGGCTGACGGGGGCGTCCGGGCCAAAGGTGCCGTCGCCGCGGCCGTTGACCACGCCGCTTTCGGCGGCCCAGTTGACGTAGGGGTTCGACCAGTGCCGGGGGCCCACGTCGGAGAACTCCCCTTGGAAATCGTACTGCTTGATCTCCTGGGCGGTCAGCATGGTCTTACACAGCATGGTGACAAAGGCCCCCCGGCTCAGGGTGGCGTCGGGCGAAAACTTATTGGGCCCCGTGCCCTGGATGACGCCCCGGTTGACCAGGCTCAGCACGTCCGTGGCATACCAGGCGGTAGGGGGGACGTCGGAGAAGAAGCCTGCAGCCTGGGCCGGGACGGATAGGAAAACCAGCAGAAAACACAGCAAAAAACCCATTCCTTTTTTGATCATCGTACATACCTCCCAATATTGCTTTACATAATATACCACATTTTGATAAGAAAGTCTATGGGAAAAACCGGATTGGATAAAATTCCCGTAAATCTGCAAAAATATTATTTGCATTTTCGCGCGGTTTCCTGTAATATGGTTATTGAGGAAGTAAGCTTCTTTAATCCATTTTTACTGGAGGGTACTTTATGATTTGTCCAAAATGCGGCCGGAATATCCCGGACGGCACGATCTGCCCCTGTTCCCGGGCGCAGGCCCTGTCGTCAAACCCGGCGGTCAACGCCTTGAAGACCCTGGGGTCTTCGACGATGTTTTTGGTGTTCGCCATCTTGATGTCCTTGGTACCGGTGCTGTCCGTCCTGGGCCAGCTGGCCCTGCGCAGCAACATGGGCGAGCTGATGTACTACGCCATGCAGCTGGATTTAGACCCCAGCGTCCTGTACCCCATGGTGAATGCCCTGGGCAGCGCCTCGGTGGGCACGGCGATTGTCAGCGCCATCCCATCCATCCTGATGGCGGTGGGCATCTGGATCACCTACGTCTCCTGCCGCAACGGCATGAGCGGCAACATTACCACCTCGGGCCTGACTATCTGCAAGGTGCTGTCCATTATCAGCCTGGTGTGCTTGTGCATTGTGGCGGCTGCGGTGCTGCTTTTGCTGGTGGTTCTGCTCATTGTAGGCGTGAGCGAGTCCGGCTATGACGGCATGGGCGAGGCCATGTCGGTGATTGCAGTGGTGTTCTTTGTGATTTTTGGGGCCGTCTTTGCCCTGACGATCGTCTACGAGGCTTGCATCATCAAGACCATCAACCGTATCAAGGCCACGGCTACCACCGGCGTGCCGAATAACCGCATCCCCAATTTCCTTATCGTCATGAATTACATCGTCGCCGTGTGCTCGGCGCTGAGCGGTTTTGCCAACCTGCTCACCAGCCCGGCCCTGGGCCTGGGGTGCTTTGCCAGCGCCGCCGCGCTGATCTTGATCTCCCTTATTTTGTCCAAGTACCGCTCGGGCATGACCATGCTGATGTACCCCCCGGTACAGCCGGTCTATCCCCCGCAGCAGCCCTGGCAGTAACCGAACATAATAAAAAACGAAACCGGCCGGGCGCGTAACCCAGCCGGTTTTTCTATGCATTCTTTTTGTTACTCAATGACCCGCACTTTGACCACATGGTCCAGCTTCGAGAACGTGCCCGCCGGCAGTTCGCCGGAAACGTCCAGGATCGTATAGGCGTACTCGCCCCGGGACTTGCTCTGCATATTTTCGATGTTGATGCCGGCCTCGCCGCAGGCGGCGGCAAACACGGCGATGGTGTTGGGCAGGTTCTGGTGGAGGATGCACACCCGCTTGGTGCCCGGTTCGCGGGGCATGGTGAGGGTGGGCAGGTTCACCGAATTTTTGATGTTGCCGTTCTCCAGGTAGTCCTTCAGCTGGTCGACGGCCATCTCGGCACAGTTGTCCTCGCTCTCGGGGGTGGAAGCGCCCAGGTGGGGCAGGGCGGTGACGTTCTCCAGGCCGATCAGGCAGTCGGCGGGGAAGTCGGTAGCGTAAGCGGCCACCTTGCCATTCTCAAGGGCTTCGGCCAGGGCGGCGCTGTCGCACAGCTCGCCACGGGCGAAGTTTAGGAGGCGCACGCCGTCCTTCATCTTGCCGATGGTCTCAGCGTTCACCATGCCCTTGGTGTCTTTCGTGGCAGGCAGGTGCAGGCTGATATAGTCGCAGTTCTGGTAAATCTCGTCCAGGCTCAAAGAGCGCTTGACCGAGCTGGACAGCCTCCAGGCAGCTTCTACGGAAAGGAAGGGGTCGAAGCCGTAGACGGTCATGCCTAGGGCCTCGGCGGCGTTGGCGACCAAGATGCCGATGGCCCCCAGGCCCACGACGCCCAAGGTCTTACCCTTGATTTCGGGCCCGGCAAAGGCGCTCTTGCCCTTTTCCACCAGCTTGCCTACGGCGTCGCCTTCGCCCTTGAGGGTCTTGACCCAGTCCATGGCGGCGGGGATTTTCCGGGAGGTCAGCAGCAGGGCGCACAGCACCAGCTCTTTGACCGCGTTGGCGTTTGCGCCAGGCGTGTTAAAGACCACGATGCCCTTCTCCGTGCACTTCTCCACGGGGATGTTGTTGACCCCCGCGCCAGCCCGGGCGATGGCCAGCAGCTGCTCCGGCAGCTCCATGTCGTGCATAGCTGCCGAGCGCACCAGGATGCCCTCGGGCTCCTGCATCTCGGGGGAGAAGGTGTAGGCCTCGCCGAAGCGCTTGGTGCCTACGGGGCTGATTTTATTTAAGCAAAGAATCTTATGCATGGTATCATCCTTTCGTTACGCTTCTTCCGTCAGGGAAAGAATTTCGCTTTTGTCCCGGTCGATTTCCTCCGGGCCCAATATACCCAGGTTGGGGTGGGGATAGCTGCACAGCACGCTGTCCAAAAACTGCACACCGCAGAAATAGTCGCAGATGGACACGTCTTTTACAGCGCATTTGTGTGCCTCCGTGCCCTCTGCCATGTTCCACGGGCACTTTGTCGTACCGAAATTGGCATTGCTGAAATCAATGTCCAGGTTTGCACCCCGCAGCTTTTTTAGATACGAGTTCATGGGTTATCTCCTAAATCAAGCGTTGGCGGCTTCAAAATCCGCCATGAACTTGACCAGCTTCTCAATGCCCTCCACCGGCATGGCATTGTAAATGGAGGCGCGCATACCGCCTACGCTCCGGTGGCCCTTCAGGTTGACGAACCCGGCTTCGGTAGCCTCTTTCACGAACTTGGCGTCCAAATCCGCGTCGCCTGTCACAAAGGTGACGTTCATGATGGAACGGCTGTCCTTCTGGGCGCAGGGCTTGAAAAGCTTCGAGCTGTCCAGGAAATCATAGAGCAGCTGGGCCTTGGCCACGTTGCGCTCTTCCATCTTCTTAAGGCCGCCGATGTCGTTCTTGATCCACTCCAAAACCAGCTTGCACATATAAATGGACCAGCAGGGCGGGGTGTTGTACATGGACTCGTTCTTGGCCATGACTTCATAATTGAACATAGTGGGCGTGCCCTCCAGGGTCTCGCCGATGAGGTCATCCCGGACGATAACGATGGTCAGGCCAGCAGGGGCCACGTTCTTCTGGGCACCCGCGTACAAGAGCCCGAACTTGCTCACGTCGATGGGCTGGCTCAGGATGCAGGAGGAAATGTCTGCCACCAGGGGCACATTGCCCGTGTCGGGGAGCTCATGCCACAAGGTGCCGTAAATGGTGTTGTTCATGCAGATATGGAAGTAGTCCGCGTCCGGGCGGCACTCATTCTTGTCGATTTCGGGGATGTGGGAGAAGGTGTCCTCCTTAGAGCTGGCCACGGCTTTCACGTCGCCGTAGCGGCTGGCTTCCTGATAGGCTTTGGTGGAGAACTGCCCGGACAGCACGTAGTCGGCCTTGCGGTTCTTGGTCATGAGGTTCATGGGCACCGCCGCAAACTGCGACGACGCGCCGCCCTGCAAAAACAGCACCTTGTAATTCTCCGGGATGCCCATCACTTCCCGCAGCAGGGCCTCGGCCCCCTTGATGATACCGTCGTACACCTTGGACCGGTGGGACATCTCCATGACCGACTGGCCGCTGCCCTCATAATCCATCATTTCGCTGGCGGCTTTCTGCAGCACAGCCTCCGGCAGCATGGAAGGCCCTGCGGAGAAATTGTAAACACGGGACATTTTCATTACCTCCTAAATCCTTTTTTATGTATTGTGTAATTATAGCGCTTTTAGGCTGAAAATGCAAGTCGGGAAGAGAAAAAATGCAAAAATGCATTCAGTCTTAAAAAATCCTGGCAAATTATATAAAATGTTTGCACT
>CANTDZ010000028.1 GCA_947652665.1 uncultured Clostridia bacterium | reverse complement strand
CCGATATCCTGCCCGGACTGCTTGACTTTTTAGGGGAGCATGTACTTTTGGGGCATCTATCCTCCTTGTTGACGTTTGTTTATTAAATATGGGATTTGAAGGCGGATTTATATGGCAGAGAAAAAAAGGAATCATCGACAAATATGGCTCATCGTCCTGATCATTTTTTGCCTTTGCGTGATCCTGGCAGGAGGGATGAACTATGTGCATTCCCTGCGCCGGGAACTGACCGGTCAGGCGATTCAGAATGTCCTGACGGTGACGGCCCAACAGCAGCAGGCCTTTGATAATTTCATTGATGGCGACCGGGAACGCCTGCACAGCTTCGCCGAATATTTCTCGCAAAACCGCTCAGACAATGTCGCCGAAATCCAGCAGGAGCTGTCGCTTTTCTGCGAGATCGATGCCTTCTATTCGGTCATCAACCTGGAGTCGGGCGAGTTTTACAGTAATATTTCCAACGACACCTACCAGTTAGGCGACAGCGAGCTTGCCACCTACCAGTCCCTGACAGGCAGCGGTACTCGTGACCCCTACACGGGCCTGTACACTCAAGAGACCATGTTCGGCTACTACGAGTGCTTCACCTTCTCCGACGGCGCCCGGGGCCTCATCCAAAAAAGCTACGACCGCAGCAAGGTCTCAGAGACCTTCTCCCTGTCCTTCTACAACGACCAGGGCTTCGCCTACGTGGTCAACCGCGATGGCGACATACTCCTGCGCTCGATGGGCTTTGTCGGCGACCGGGAGCACGGGAACATCTTTGAACTGCTGTCCGATTCCCGCGGCCAGGCGGAGAAGATCGAACAGTTCAAAGCGGGGTTGGACGCACGGCAGTCGGGCAGCATCATTTTTGACGAAGGGGACGATGATTTCGTTTACAGCTATGTGCCGGTCGAAAGCGTGGAGGGCTGGTACCTGGTTTCTATCGTGCCGGGCGAAGCCATCCTGGCAGAGGCGGACAACATCCTCTTGGATTCCCAGCAGACCTTTGGGCTGCTTTTGGTGGTCCTGCTCATCTGCGCCATTTTTATCCTCATGATTTGGCGCACTCACCGGGATATCGAGGAGAAGGACCGGGAGATCGAGTTCCAAGAGCAGCAGTTCGATATCTTCTCCACGTATCTTTCCAATAACACCAACGATGTCTATATGATGATCGACCTGGATCGGGAAGAGCTGGAGGATCAGCTGGACTACATAAGCCCCAACGTGGAACGCGTGCTGGGCTTCCGTGCGGAGAACGCCATTGGTGAGCTGAAAAAATTCGACGGCGCGTTCCCCAACGGCGAGAAGGTTATCATAACGGATTTAAGCGACTTGAAGCCGGAGGAATCGGTGGAATCCATCCGGACCGAGTGGATAAACCCCCAGACCGGCGAGCAGAAGAGCTTCCTGGTCAGTGCCTACTGTACATTGATGCAGGGCCGGCCCAAGCTGGTGGTCTATATTTCCGACCGTACCCGGGAGCGCCGCTCGGAGAATAATCTTTCCGAGGCTTTGAAGCTGGCCCAGGTTGCCAGCGACGCCAAAACCTCCTTCCTTAGCAGCGTCAGCCACGATATCCGCACTCCCATGAACGCCATCATTGGCTTTGCGGCCCTGCTCCGCAGCGAGGCGGACAATCCGGACTCTGTGCGGGAATACACCCAGCGCATCGATTCGGCCAGCAACCATCTGCTGGAGCTCATCAACGATGTGCTGGACATGAATAAGATTGAGAGCGGCGGCACCATGCTCAACCTTTCCGAGCTGGCCCTGCCCGAAGTCATCGAGGAAGTCAATACAATCATCCGGCCCCAGACCAACGCCAAAAGGCAGACTTTTGATATTTTCGCGTCGTCTCTCACCCACGAGCACCTCTTAGGCGACAAGCTGCGCATTAACCAAATTCTCATTAACCTGCTGTCCAATGCCGTGAAATATACGCCTGAGGGCGGCGCTATTCAGATGCTGGTGGAGGAGCTTCCCCAGGTTATCGACAGCCACAGCCGCGTGCGCTTCACCGTGCGCGATAACGGCATGGGCATGAGCGAGGAGTACCAGAAGGTGATTTTCGAGCCCTTCACTCGCGAGGAAAACGAAGTGACCCATCAGATTCAAGGGACGGGCTTCGGCATGGCCATCACCAAGAGTTTGGTCGACCTGATGGGCGGCACTATCAAGGTAGAGAGCAAGCTGGGCGAAGGCAGCGCCTTCACCGTGGAGCTGGAGATGCACATCCAGGAGCTGGAGGACGACCCGCAGTTCTGGACGAAGCACAGTGTCGGGAAGATGATCGTGGCGGACGATGACGAGGAGGTCTGCCGCAACGTGGTACAGGCCATGGAACAGACCGGCGTCGTCACCCACTATGCCACCGACGGCGCAGCCGCAATCCGCATGATGCGCAAGGCCAGGGAGGAGGGCGCGCCCTACGACCTGATTTTGCTTGACTGGAAAATGCCCGACCTCAACGGGATGGACACCGCCCGGCTGATCCGCAAGAACTACCCCGAGCGCATCCCCATTCTGCTGTTCACCGCTTATGATTGGGGGGAGATCGAACAGGAGGCCCGGGAGATTGGGGTGAACCATTTCCTGCCTAAGCCCTTCTTTATGAGTACCTTCAAGGAGAGCATCCGGCGCATCATGGGCAGCCTCCAGGCCGCGGAGGCGGATGAGGACAGCAAGCTCGTCCAAGGCCGCAACATTCTGGTGGTAGACGACATTGAGGTCAACCGGATCATCCTGGTGAAGATCCTGAACAGCCTGGGGGCCACCTGCGACGTGGCAGGCAATGGCCAAGAGGCACTGGACAAATTTGAGAACGCACCGGCCGGCACCTATGACCTGATCCTCATGGATGTGCAGATGCCCGTGATGGATGGCTACGCGTGTACGCGGGCCATCCGGGCCAGCGCCCATCTAGAAGGGAAGACAGTCCCCATCATCGCCATGACGGCCAATGCCTTTGTGGACGACGTGCGGGATGCCATTGACGCTGGCATGGACGCCCATGTAGCCAAGCCTATCCAGCTGGACAAGCTGAAGGCGGCGATACAGCAGGTGTTCGAAAAGAAAAAGATCCTTTAATAAATTTTTTGGAAAGAGGGCAATTTTATGAGCTTACTGGATGAACTGAAGATACTGGGCGTAAACACAGAGGAAGGCCTGGACCGCGTCATGGGCGACACGGACCTGTATGAAATGATGCTGGGAATGTTTATCGACTCGGTGAACACCAACCCCGTGCGCTCCGAGGACTTCGAGGGCGGCGACATCATGGAGACCATCGAGCGGGTACATATGCTCAAGGGCGTTACAGGAAACCTGGCTATCATGCCCCTGTTCGACGGGTATACCGAAGTGCTGGGCCTGCTGCGCACCGGCAAGATCCCTGAGGCGCAGACCCGTTTCGAGCGGCTTCTGCCGGTACAGGAGCAGGTGCTCCTGTGCATCAAGCGCTATAAGGACGGTGAATAACCCATGGCCCATGAACGCGAACGCAAACAGCTTTTGATCGTAGATGACACGGAAATTGACCGCATCATCCTCAAAAGCATCGTGGCCCGGGATTTCGACATCATAGAGGCCAACAACGGCAACATCGCTTTTGAGTACATCACCAAGATGGGCGACCAGATTGACGCCATCCTTTTGGACATCACTATGCCGCACATCAATGGCTTTGACGTGCTGCGCTTTATGAAGGACAAGGAGATTACGACCATCCCCGTGTTCCTGGTGACGGCCGAGACCACCCGGGAAAACGTGGAAAAGGCGATGCAGTTTAACATTTCCGACTTTATCGGCAAGCCTTTTGACCGGGACGACGTGCTGCGCCGCCTGCGCTCAAAGCTGGGCCTGAACCCCACCTACGACTTGAGCAAGGAGGATTTGAAGGTCACCTACGCTTACATTTCCGACCTGGAGACCTACTACCGGAAATATCTCTCAAACTTTGGCAAGGACGACGCCCATTACCGGGTGATGACCGACCTGATGCGCATCCTGCTGACCCAGTATAACCGCAACTCCCGGGAGGCCAAGCTGAACACGGAGAGCATTGAGCTTATCAGCAAGGCGGCCTATTTCTGCGACATTGGCGAGATGCTCATCCCCGATAAGCGCCTGCAGGCCATGTTCGACCGGGAGGAAACCCGAACCCTTCAGGAGAACCATACCGTTTACGGGTCGGACCTGGTGCGGCTGAACCGGTCCAAGGAGTGCGCCTATTTCGTGGAAGTCTGCGCCAGTATGTGCCTGCACCATCACGAGCGTTACGACGGCGAGGGCTATCCCAACCGGCTCAGCGGGAAGAACAATTCCATCTATAACCAGATGTGCCGTTTGGTCGACGAGTTTGAGCAGATGCGCTCGAAGTTTTACGGGGACAAGTCCCGCCCGGTAAAATTCGTGGTCAAGCGCCTGCTGAACAACGAAGGCATGGTTGGCCCCAAGGTGTACGGCATACTGGAAAACTGCGAGCCCCTGCTCGTAGACTATTTCGTCAAAAAGGACACTTGACGGGAGAGGAAGCTGAACCCATATGGAAACTGTTTCGGATACCATACTGATCGTGGACGACGACGCGATCAACCGCACGATCCTGAGCAAAATATTTTCCACCCACTATAAGGTCTTCGAGGCCAAAAATGGCCGGGAAGGCATATCGGCGATGCTTAATGGCAGCGACCATTTCTGCGCCATCCTGCTGGACGTGCATATGCCCGGCATGAACGGCCTGGAAATGGTGCGCTGGCTGCGGGAGCTGGGGCTGATGGAGAAAATCCCGGTGTTCCTCATCACGGCGGAGAGCGGCGAGGGCGTCATGCGCGAGGCTTACGACCTGGGCGTCATGGACGTTATCAGCAAGCCGGTCATTTCGTACGTGGTGCTGCGCCGGGTGAGCTCGGTTATCGAGCTTTTCGAGGCCCGTAAGCATCTGAGCACCGTAGTGGAGAGCCAGGGCGAGGAGCTTTTGCGCCAGGCAGAGCGCATTATTGATCTCAACCAAGGCATGATCGAAGCGCTGGCCACGGCCATTGAATTCCGCAACGAGGAATCCGGGGGCCATGTGCAGCGCATCAGCGCCATCACCAAGATCATGCTGGAGAATACGGATTTTGGCGACGGGCTCAGCCAGCAGGAGATCAACGACATCGCGCTGGCGTCCATCATGCACGACGTGGGGAAGATTACCATCCCGGACGCCGTCCTCACGAAGCCTGGCAAGCTGACCCCGGAGGAGTTCGAGATTATGAAGACCCACACCGTAAAAGGGGTCAACATTTTGGAGAGCATCCCCCAGCTGCGCAACGGCGGTTTTTATGAGTATGCCTGCGACATCGCCCGCCACCACCATGAGCGCTGGGACGGCCGGGGCTACCCGGACGGCCTGAAGGGCGACGAGATTTCCCCCTGGGCCCAGGTAGTGGCCCTGGCGGACGTCTACGACGCCTTAAGCTGCAAGCGGGTATATAAGCCGTCTATCCCCCGGGACCAGGTGCTGGACATGATCCGCACCGGGCAGTGCGGGCAGTTCAACCCCCATTTGCTCAAGAGCTTTTTCCGGGCGGAGGACCGTCTTTTCGAGCTGTACAAAGATCTGGATGAAGCACAGAATTATTGAAAAAACGCAAATTTTCTCAATTTTTACCGTGTGGGGGGAAGGATCATGTACCATTGCCATATACAATTCTATTTGATCGGGGACAGCCGGCTTTGGCGCCCTCTTGAGGAGGCGCCTCCGCTGGAGCGCTTCACGCATACCTTTGCACAGTGCGCCCAAATAGAGGCGGGGCCGCTTTCCCAGGCGGACGCCGTTTTTGTGGATCTGCAGGGCTTGGACGCCGCGCAGGTCCTGCAGGCGCTTCTGGAGGGCCGGAAGGAAGGGGCCGAGCTCATCCTTTTGGCCGATGAGGGGCAGGCCGGGGAGCTGTCCGGCTGCCAAGCGCCGGGGGTCGATATCTGGCGCCTGCCCATGTCCGAGGGGGAGATGGCTTTCCATTTCCGCCGCTGGCAGCAGGCCTTCCGGCAGGGCCGGGAGCTGTGGCAAGCGAACCATTTTTTGGATGCGACCATCGACGGCACGCCGAACCTGGTGTGGTATAAGGACAAGGACGGCATCCATGAGAAAGTAAACGAGAACTTCTGCCACACCGTAAACAAGACGAAGGAGCAGGTGCAAGGGCAGAAGCATAGCTATATATGGGGCGTGGAGGAGGATGACCCGGCCTGCTTGGAATCGGAACAGGAGGTCATGCGCCGGCAGGAGACCTGCGAGAACCTGGAGGTCGTGCAGACCAGCGTCGGGGAGAAGCGCCTGCGGACATACAAATCCCCGCTGTACGATTTGGACGGCAGCGTTATGGGCACGGTCGGCGTGGCCATAGACGTGACCAAGGAGCACGAATACGAGTTGCAGCTGCTGGAGAAAAGCCAGACGCTGGAGAAGCTTTTTGCCACAATGGATTGCGGCGTGCTGTGCCACAGCGTCGACGGCAGCCGTGTAATCAGCGTGAACGAAGCGGCGCTGCGGATTTTGGGGTACACGTCCCGGGACGAGCTGCTGGAGGAGGGCTTCGACCTGGTGGCGGATTCCGTGCTGGATGAAGACAAGCCCCTGCTGCGGGAATGCATTAACAGCCTGGAAAATGTGGGCGACAGCGGCACCGTCGAGTACCGGGTCATCCACAAAGACGGGGAGCTGCTGCACGTTTTGGGAAATGTGAAGCTCATGCAGGAAAACGGCGAGCTTTTCTATCAGCGGTTCCTTTTAGATTACACCGTCCAGAGGCGCCGCGAGGAGGAGAAGTGGGCCCAGAAGGACCGGGAGCTGGAATACCAGGAGCAGATATTCAAGATTTTTTCCAACTTTTTGGCCAACAATATTGACGATATTTATATTATGCTGGACGGCGATATCACTCGAGTGGAATTCGTCAGCACCAACATAGAGCGCGTGCTGGGCATCAACAGCGAAAGCGTGGAACGCAACCTGCGCCTGCTCATTCCCGTGCAGTACACGTCGGGCAGCGGCATCACCCGGGAAGACCTGGACGCCCTGGAGCCCGGCATGGCTTTGAAGCCGGTGGAGTCCGAGCGGATACATCAGGAGACCGGAGAGCACCGGTGGTTCCAGGAAAGCGTTTACTGCGTATCGGTGCAGGGCGTGAAAAAGCACATCGTATACATTTCCGACCGTACCAAGGAGCGCCGGATTCAGGACACGCTTTCGGAGGCCCTGGACATGGCCCAGGTGGCCAACAAGGCCAAGAGCACGTTCCTGAGCAACGTCAGCCACGACATCCGCACGCCCATGAATGCCATCATGGGATTCCTGCCCCTCCTGCGGGAGGAGGCCGGCGACCCCGAGCGCGTACTGGAATACACCCAGAAGATTTCGGCGGCCAGCCAGCATCTGCTGGGGCTCATTAACAGCGTGCTGGATATGAACAAGATCGAGAGCGGCAGCGCGGTGCTGAACATTTCGGAGCTGAACCTGGCCGAGGTCATTGACGAGCTGAACATCATCATCCGTCCGCAGACAAAGGCCAAAGAGCAGACCTTCCAGATATACACAACCTCGCTGACCAACGAGCACCTTTTGGGTGACAAGCTGCGCATTAACCAAATCTTGCTCAACATCCTCTCCAACGCAGTGAAATATACGCCCAACGGCGGCACCATCGAAATGCGTGTGCGGGAGCTGCCCAAGGTGGACAAGAATTACTGCCGCATCCAGTTTGCCATACACGACAACGGCCAGGGCATGAGTGAGGATTACCAGAAGGTGATTTTCGACCCCTTCACCCGGGAGATGGAGACGAGCCTGAACAAGATACAGGGGACGGGCCTGGGCATGGCGATCACCAAGAGCCTGGTGGATTTGATGAACGGCAGCATCAAGGTGGAAAGCGAGCTGGGGATGGGCAGCACCTTCATCGTCGAGCTGGAGCTGCGGGTGCAGGAAAAAGAGGAGGACCCCCATTTCTGGGAGCGCCACGGCGTGGCCCGGATGATCGTGGCCGATGATAACGAGGACATTTGCCGCGACATCCTGAAGAAGATGTGCGGTACCGGCGTGCAGGTGGATTTCGCCACCAACGGCACTACGGCCGTAGAGACAATCCGCAAAGCCCGCGAGCGCGGCGAGCCCTACGACCTGATCCTGCTGGACTGGAAGATGCCCGATTTGGACGGCCTGGCCACGGCCCAGCGCATCCGCGAAAATTACCCGGAGCGGGTGCCCATCCTGCTGTTCACCGCTTACGATTGGAGCGATATCGAGCAGGACGCCCTGCGCGTGGGCATCGAGCATTTCCTCCCGAAGCCCTTCTTCATGTCGAACTTCAAGGAGACCATCCGCCGCATGGGCGGCAAGCGGGAAGTGGCGTCCATCACAGAGGGGGAGAACCCCTTAAAGGGAAGGCGCGTGCTGGTGGTGGACGATATCGATGTGAACCGCCTGGTGCTGACAAAAATTTTGACCACCATGGGGGCCCAGTGCGACATGGCGGTCAACGGCCAGGATGCGGTAGACAAATTTACGTCCGCGCCGCCGGATACCTATGATGTGATTTTTATGGACATCCAGATGCCCATCCTTAACGGCCACGACGCGACACGGGCCATCCGGGCCAGCAGCCACCCCTCGGCCCAGAGCGTGGCTATTATTGCCATGACGGCCAACGCCTTTGTGGACGACATCCGCGATGCTTTAAGCGCTGGTATGGATGCGCACATCCCCAAGCCCATTGTGCTGGATCAGATCAAGCGCACCGTGAAAGAGGTGCTGGACCGCAAGGCCAAGGAAAAGGAAAACCCATAAAAAAAGAGCCCCCGGCACGCCGCCGAGGGCTTTCTGTTTGCGGTTCACACCAGGAGCAGCTCCGCGCCGAACACGACTACGCAGCAGGCCACCGCCACCAGGAAAAGGCTTTTCCCCCGCCAGGCCAGGTACGCTCCCACCAGCAGCGCCAGCAGCCCGGCCCAGGGGCTTTGGGTGGCGTCCACAATGGCGGGGAAGGTCATGACGGCCAGGGTGACATAGGGCACGTAGTATAAGAAGGAGCGCAGGGTCACATTTTTGATTTCCCGGCGAATGAGCACCAAGGGCGTGGCGCGGATGAGGTAGGACACCCCCGCCGACACCAAAATATACAGCCAGATATTTTTCATGCCTGTGCCTCCTTCCCTTCTTTGACCGGGAACAGCAGCGCCGCTGCCAAAGCAATGGCCACTGTGAGCACGATAGTCTTCACACCCGCCGAAATGCCGTTAAGGGCAGGCAAGTGGGAGGCGCAGAAGCTCAA
Source organism: uncultured Clostridia bacterium (assembly GCA_947652665.1). Taxonomy (GTDB): domain Bacteria; phylum Bacillota; class Clostridia; order Oscillospirales; family Acutalibacteraceae; genus Acutalibacter. The sequence continues at coordinate 17,760 of CANTDZ010000028.1, read as the reverse complement.
GGCAAAGCTGATGAGCACCAGGCCCCGCACCACTTTGTCCTTTTTGGCAGGAGGCACGATGATGGCCAGGAACATCCCGTAAAGCCCCACGCTCAGAGCGCTTACCAAGCGCAGGGGCAGCGCGTTCCCCACGACCACGCCGAGAAAGGTGCCCAGTCCCCACCCGGGTATGGCCACCGCTACCGCGCCGTATGTATACCAGGGATCCAGCCGCCCGGGGAACGCGATGGAGATGCCGAAAATCTCATCGGTGACATCAAAGGCCACCAGCAGCCGGTGCAGGACGCTGGTCTCGGGCGGGAGCTTCTGGCTCAAGGAGCAGCTCATCAAAAGGTAGCGGGCATTGGTAACCAGGGTCATGACGGCCACCTCTAAGTAACCGGCCCCGGCGGCCACCAGGGAGAACACAGCGTATTCCCCGGCAGAGGCGTTGTTGGTTAAGCTCTCCACCATGGCCTGTACTGCCGAGAACCCGGCATTTTTTGCCGCGATCCCCAAGGTAAAGGCCACCGCAAAGTAGCCCAGCGCGATAGGCAGCCCGTCCACCACACCGCGCCGGAAATTGGCTTTATGATCGATCATGACACGATCCCCCTTCCATCTTTACTATATTAATCATTCTGACAAATTTGTCAAGAGGGAAGAAGCTTGCAAAATCCTTCGGGGCAGTGTATAATAAGGCATGTTTGCCTATATATGGAAAGGAGGGCGGCAAAATGGACGTGCGAGTGGGCGATATCCTGCACATGAAAAAGGCGCATCCCTGTGGGAGCACGGCGTTTACTGTGCTGCGGTCGGGCATGGACTTCAAGATCCGGTGCAACGGCTGCGGCCGGGAGGTCATGCTGCCCCGCCTGAAGTGTGAGAAGAATATCAAGCGCATTGAGCGCATGACGCCTCCGGAGCCCTAGCGGCTGAAATCTTTCTTCGTTATAAAGATTTTTAGGAGGAATTACAAATGTTTGAAAATTTACAGGTTTTTGAAAACCGCTACGAAGAACTGAATATGAAGCTCTACGACCCCGCAAGCGCTGCCGACCGTGAGCTTTACGCGTCCCTCATGAAGGAGCACAAGGAGCTGGAGCCCATCGTCACCGCCTACCGGGAGTACGCCGCCTGTGAAAAGGCCCTGCAGGGGGCCAAGGAGCTTTTGGAAGACCCGGAGATGCGGGAGATGGCCCAGGAGGAAATCAAGGAGAACCAGCAGAAGCTGGAGGCCTTGGAGGAAGAAATCAAGGTACTGCTGCTGCCCAAAGACCCCAACGACGACAAGAACGTGGTAGTGGAGATAAGGGGCGGCACCGGCGGCGAGGAAGCGGCGCTGTTCGCCTACGACCTGTACCGGATGTACACGGCCTATGCCGAACGCCAGGGCTGGCGCACGGAGATCGTGAGCCTGAACGAGACGGAGCTGGGCGGCTTTAAGGAAGTCAGCTTTTTAGTGGACGGCCAGGGGGCCTATTCCCGGCTTAAATTTGAAAGCGGGGCCCACCGCGTCCAGCGGGTGCCGGAGACGGAGACCCAGGGGCGCATCCACACCTCGGCGGCCACGGTGGCGGTCATGCCCGAGGCCGAGGAGGTGGAGATCGACATCGACCCGAAGGATTTGCAGATCGACACCTTCCGCTCCAGCGGCGCGGGGGGCCAGCATATCAACAAGACGTCCTCGGCCATCCGCATCACCCATCTGCCCACGGGCATGGTGGTGGAGTGCCAGGACGAACGCAGCCAGTATAAAAACAAAGACAAGGCGCTGAAGGTGCTGCGGGCCCGGCTCCTTCAGCAGGAGCAGGACAAGGCCAGCGCCCAGGTGGCCGAGGCGCGCCGTTCCCTGGTGGGCAGCGGCGACCGTTCGGAGCGCATCCGCACGTACAATTTCCCCCAGTCCCGGGTGACCGACCACCGCATCGGCCTGACGCTGTACAAGCTGGAGGAAATTCTGGGCGGAAGCCTGGACGAGGTCATCAACGCCCTCATCGCCGCCGACCGCGCCCGGCAGCTGGAACAAGCAGAATGAAAAATAAATCGCGCGCATACGGGGAAAGCTTATGGAGACATTGTTTTTAAAGGCCCATAATACAAATGATATAGGGCAGGCCGGGGCGATTCTGCGCCGGGGAGGCCTGGTGGCCATCCCCACCGAGACCGTCTACGGCTTGGCGGCCAACGCTCTGGATGGGGCGGCGGTCAAGCGCATATACGCGGCCAAGGGGCGTCCCTCGGATAACCCGCTGATCGTCCATGTCAGCGGCTTTTCCCAGATTGCCCCCTTGGTGAAGGAAGTCCCCGATGCGGCGCGGAAACTGGCGGAAGCTTTCTGGCCAGGGCCGCTGACGATGATTTTAGAGAAATCCGAGCTCATCCCCTCCGAGACCAGCGGGGGCCTGGATACGGTAGCTTTGCGCCTGCCTGCCCATCCGGCGGCGCGCGCGGTGATCGAAGCGGCAGGCGTGCCCCTGGCCGCGCCCTCGGCGAACCTTTCTGGACGCCCGAGCCCTACCACCTTTGCTCACGTCCGGGCCGATCTGGCTGGCAAGGTGGACGCCCTCCTGGACGGTGGCGACTGCCAGGTGGGGGTGGAGTCTACGGTGGTCACCCTGGTGGGCGGCACGCCCCGGGTGCTGCGCCCGGGCGGCGTGACCCTGTCCCAGCTGCAAAGCGTCCTGGGGGACGTGGAGCTGGACCCGGCTGTCCTGCACCAGCTGGGGGAGGGGGCCAAAGCGGCCTCGCCGGGCATGAAGTATAAGCATTATTCGCCCCGGGCGCAGGTGGTTTTGGTGGACGCTTCCCCGGAAGGCTACGCGCGGTTTGTCAACGAAAAGAAAGGTGGTTGGGCTCTTTGCTTTGAAGAAGACCTGCCGTTGGTGGAGCTTCCGGCCATCTGTTTGGGCTCCCGTTACGATGGGGGCGAGCAGGCCCATAGGCTGTTCCGGGCCCTGCTGGAGCTGGACGAAAAAGGCGCCCAGACCGCCTACGCCCACTGCCCCATGCAGACGGGCGTGGGCCTGGCGGTCTACAACCGTTTGCTGCGGGCGGCGGGGTTTACCATAGTGAGGCCTAAGGGGCCTTTCGTGGTGGGGCTGACCGGGCCCAGTGGGGCGGGGAAGTCCACCATAGGCGCGCAGTTGAAGCGGGGCGGGTGCTCCGTTCTGGACTGCGATGCCCTGACCCGCAGCGCCCGTGTCTATGACGAGGCCTGCATCCAGGAGCTGCAAGCCGCCTTTGGCGAAGACGTGGCCCCCGGCGGCACCCTCGACCGCAAAGAGCTGGCCCGCCGCGCCTTTGCCACCCCGGAGGGCCGGGCGCAGTTGGGGGCCATCACATTCCCGCGCATCCTTACGCAGGTGCGCCGGGTGATCGCTTCGGCCCACAGCGCAGGGGTGCCGGTCATCGTACTGGACGCCCCGACCCTGTTTGAGGCCGGCCTGGACAGCGCCTGCGACCGTATTCTGACGGTGACCGCCCCGGAAGAGGTGCGCCTTACGCGCATCTTGGAGCGCGACCACCTGTCCCCAGAGCAGGCGCGGGAACGTTTCGCGGCCCAAAAAGACGCCGCGTTCTATACAAGCCGGGCCGACTACGTCCTCGACAACGGCCCGGGTGCCGGGTGGGAAGAAGCCCTGCGTTCCGTTTTACAAGAGCTGAAAGGAGAAGCCGCAAAGCGCCTATGAGAAAAGGTCGAAAGTATGCTGTGCTTTTCGTGTGCGTGCTGGCAGCGGGGGTGATTTTTGGCCCGCCGCTGGCCGGTTGGGCCGCCCGGCTGCTGTACCCTAAGCCCTATGAGGAGCTGGTGCAGCGGGAGGCGGCGGAGTTCGGGCTGGAGGAAAACCTCCTGTATGCCGTGATGAAGGCCGAAAGCGGCTTCGATGAAGATGCCGTGTCCCGGGCAGGGGCCGTGGGGCTCATGCAGCTGACCCCGGCCACCTTCCAGTGGATGGCAGGGGAGTCGCCCCCGGAAAACGGCGGGGCCGACCCCTTCGACCCCCGGGACAACCTGCACTGCGCCAGCGCTCTGCTGCGCCGCCTGTTAGACCACTACGGCAGCCTGGACGTGGCCCTGGCCGCCTATAATGCCGGCATGGGCAGTGTCAGCGGATGGCTGGAGGAAGCCGCCTACTCCAAGGACGGCAAGAGCCTGCACGCCATCCCGTACCCGGAAACGGCGGCGTATGTGAAGAAAGTCAAGCGGCACTACCAGGTGTATTGCCAGCTATATGGTTGATTTTCGCAAAGGGAAGTGGTAAAATGGGAAAGAAAGGGAAGTGGTAAAATGGGAAAGAGCTGGAAAATCGTATGTGCGGCCCTTTTGGTGGTGGCGCTGGTGTGCGGGGCCTTTTTCCTGGGGCGGTTCACGGCAGGCGCGCCGCGGGGGGCATCCGTTACGTTCCACGCGGAAATTTTAGAGCGGGACGGCAAGCGCTTCCACGTGAACGGCCTTGCCTGCAACGACATCAACAGCCGGGGGGAGTTTACTTTCTCCCTGGAAGACGGCACGCCGCTGGTGTGGCGGGGCACGGCCCTGTCGCTGGACGACCTGGAAACGGGTGACCGCATTGCCGTCACCTACACTGGGGATGTGCTGGAGACGTACCCGGCACAGCTTACTAACGTGTTGCGCATAGACCTATTAGAAGATGAAAAATAAAATGTAGGAGGGTTAATCCAATGGAAAACAAAACAGAGAAGGTAGACACCAAAGCCTTTGCCAAAGAGCTGCTGGTGGACCGCCGCCATGGCGCAAACCGGGTGTGCGAGGAAGAGATGAAGAAATCCGAACGCTTCTGCGAAGGCTACAAGGACTTCCTTAACGCTGCCAAAACCGAGCGGGAATCGGTAGATTTTGCGGTAGAAGCGGCGGAAAAAGCGGGCTTTGTCCCCTTTGACCCCCAGGGCCATTATGCCCCCGGCGACAAGGTTTATTATAATAACAGGGGCAAGTCCATCTGCCTGGCGGTCATTGGCAAGAAGGGGACAAAAGAGGGCGTGCGCATCGTGGCGGCCCACATCGACAATCCCCGCGTAGACCTGAAGCCCCTGCCCCTGTATGAGCAGAACGAGCTGGCCCTGCTGAAGACCCATTATTATGGCGGCATCAAAAAATACCAGTGGGCGGCTATCCCGCTGTCCATGCGCGGCAAGGTCGTGCGCAAGGACGGCACTGAGGTCACCCTGAACGTAGGCGAGAACCCCGGCGACCCCCAGTTCACCATCACCGACATCCTGCCCCACCTGGGCAAGGACCAGATGCAGAAGAAGCTGGGCGAGGCTTTCACCGGCGAAGACCTGAACATCTTAGTGGGCAGCATGCCCCTGGAGAATGCCGAGGGCGAAAACCTCTACAAGCTTAACGTGATGAAGATTTTGAACGAGAAATACGGCATCACCGAAAACGACCTGATCTCCGCTGAAATCGAGTTTGTGCCGGCCTTCCCGGCCGTGGACATCGGCTTTGACCACAGCATGATCGGCGCTTACGGCCACGACGACCGTGTCTGCGCCTACCCGGCCCTGGAGGCTGTCCTGCGCTGCAAGGAGCCGGAATACACGGCCATCACCGTTCTGGCGGACAAGGAGGAGATCGGCAGCGTGGGCAACACGGGCCTGGCCTCCGAGTTCCTGAACTATTTCGTGGCCGACCTGGCCGCCCAGGACGGCGCGGAAGCCCGCCACGTGTGGACGAAGTCCAACTGCCTTTCCGCCGACGTGACCGCCGCTTATGACCCCAGCTATGCCTCTGCCTATGAGCCGGGCAACTCCTGCTACCTGAACCGGGGCGTAGGCTTTGCCAAGTACACGGGTTCCCGTGGCAAGGGCGGCAGCAACGACGCCTCCGCCGAGTTCCTGGGCTGGGTGCGCCGGGTCATGGACGACGCCAATGTCCTCTGGCAGATTGGTGAGCTGGGCAAGGTGGACCAGGGCGGCGGCGGTACCGTTGCGCTGGATATCTCCCGCCTGAACGCAGATGTCATCGACGTAGGTGTGCCGGTGCTTTCCATGCACGCGCCCTTCGAGGTGGTCTCGAAGCTGGACGTGTATATGGCATATAAAGCGTTCAAGTCCTATTTCATGGCAGAATAATTTTCAAATAGAGAAGGGCCTCCGGGAAAACCGCGAGGCCCTTTTGTACTATTTATTAGCGCATACACAGTTCCTCATCGCTGGGCAGCTCATGGGGCAGGGGGAAGGGCTTCTCCAGATAGAAGAAGGCCACGGAAGTGTAATCGTCGTAGCGGGGCCCTGTCCAGCCCAGGTTATCCATGGTCATGCGGAAGGATTTTTCGAAGTAGACCGGGTCCTTCACGTGGAGCCGGTACAGCAGGAACCGCTGCTGGCCGTTGTACATTTCGCTGCTGTCGTTGCCGTAGATAGCGTACATTCCGGCGTACAGGCCGCTGAAGGTCTGGTAGCGCTTGAGGAGGATGTCGTTGCCGAACCCGTAGGAGCCGCAGAAATAGTCCTCGGTGCCGGTGTAGTTAATGGTGGGGTACTGGTCGCCGTCCAAATAGATTTTAGGCTCGCCCTCCACCCAGCAGGTGTTGTGTCCGTTCATCCCCGAGGCAAAGCAGATGCCCGCAAAGAGTCCCGGCCCCTGTATGCCGTCGGCCACAGTGTAAGCGCGGCCTTTCTGCACGGGGTGTTCCTGGCTGTAGACCGCGTGGAAATACCCGGCGTCCTCGGGCACTTCGCCCTTCCAGCCCTCAATCATATAGTAAAGGGTCTGGGGCTTGTCGCTCCGGTTTTCCATGGTGATGTGGCACCATTTGCGGAAGGGCATCTCCCAATAGCTATTGTAGCCCCGGCCGGGGGCCACTAAGATTTTAGACGAATCCAGCACCGGGTAGTTCCCGTCCCGATCCTTAAAGTTCTCGTCATACGCACACCCAAAGAAAGCGGAAAGAGGCGCTTCCACCGAGGGCTCCTGGCTGTCCCAGTACATACGCAGGACAAACGAGTGCCCCACATACCCCGTAAACCACATATGCGTGATCATCCCCGGCCCGTCTGTCGTACATAAGATCACAGTTTCCCCGGGCTCAATCTGGATGCAGGGCCGCAGCTTTTCGCAGTCCTTGCCGCGGCTGCCGCCGTTGCGCTTCCCCTCGGGGTTTTCGGCGGAAAACCCGAAGCTTTCCCTGTACTTGATTTCAAAGATTGACATTTTTGACTTCTCCTTTTTTATAAAATTCCCGCAAAGAATTGGAAAATCGGCGTCCCGTCCACCGTGTCTTCCCGTGAGCGGGCTAACATCATCCGTTCGGGATGCCATTGCACCGCGTAGATTTTTTTCTCCGGGCAGCACAGCGCTTCCACTACGCCGTCCGGAGCCTTAGCTGCGATTTGCAGCAGCGGCGCGATTTGATCGGCCCCCTGATGGTGGGCGCTGTTTGTGGGGAAGCGTTCCCCATAAAGCGCCTCCAAAAAGCTGCCGGGCGCGGCTTCCACCAAGTGCTGCTTGTCGCCGGTGGATTCTTCCCAGGCGTGGGTGGCGGCCGTGGGAAGGTCCTGCACGAGGGTTCCGCCCAAAGCGACGTTCAGCACCTGCAAGCCCCGGCAGATGCCCAAGATGGGCAGCCCGGCCTCTATGAAATCCCGCACCAGGGGAATCTCCATTTCATCCCGCAACGGCTCAAAATTTTTGCTGCCCCTGTCTTCCTGGCCGTACCATTTCGGTTCGATGTCCCCGCCGCCGCAAAGCAGCAGGCCGTCGCATCCGGCGGCGTCCTTTACGTCCAGGGAGAACACGGGTTCCATGCCGCAGGCCGACAGGGCCTCGGCGTAATTCGCCTGCTTCTCCAGGGTGGCATAAGCATAGACTTTTTTCATATGTGACCAACTCCCACAAAATATTTTCTGTCCCTCTGCTACTATATGAACAAACGGGAAAAATAAGCCTGATACAGCAGCACAGGGGGGATCGATTTGAGAAAAGAAAAGCGCAAAAAGCATAACCATCTAACAGAACCCATCGCAGCGGTGATTATCATACTGGCCTTGCTTTTGAGCATGGCCGTCAGCGCCTTGGGATACTGGGAAGCCCAGCACGCCGCGAAGGATTCCGCCCAGCACGCGGTGGAAACCGCCGGCCAGTTTGAAAGCTACCGCCAGCTGTCCGACCCGCTCCTGGTGCTGGTCAACGCCCAGACGCCCCTGCCCGAGGATTGGGAGGTAACGCCCCGCATGGTGGACGACGAGCTCATCGACCTGCGCGCCTACGAGGACTATGCGGCTATGTGCGCAGCCGCGGCCAAGGACGACGTGTGGTTCTGGGTGGCGTCCGGTTACCGCAGCGTGGAGGAGCAGGAGGAAGTCCTGGCAAAGGCCATTGCGGAAAACCAAAAAGCAGGCATGGCCCCGGACAAGGCCCGGGAAGAAGCCCTGCGCACTATCGCCGAGCCCGGCCACAGCGAACACCACACCGGCCTGGCCCTGGACCTCAACGACGTGAGCCGCGAATTCGAATCCACCAAGGCTTATGCGTGGCTTCAGAAGCACAGCGCCGAATACGGCTTCGTGCAGCGGTACAAGGCGGAGAAGTCGGCCATTACAGGCATCGACAACGAAAGCTGGCATTACCGTTATGTAGGGCGCTTCCACGCCAAGGAGATGGAACGGCTGGGCTTGTGTTTGGAAGAATACGTGGTCTATTTGCAAAAACAGGGGCGGGGGTAAACGATTTTTACCGAAAATCCGGTTGCCAAAAACGGGATTTTTTGTTATAGTAAAGAGTATAACGAAAAGCGGCGGGAAAGCGGGACGCCGCCTTGCGGATAGCACAAAATCATTATACCATGTTGAGGAGAAAATAGCAATGCAAACAGTAAGGACAAGATTCGCCCCCAGCCCTACGGGGTTTATGCACGTGGGGAACCTGCGCACGGCGCTGTACGCCTATTTGATAGCAAAATCCCAGGGCGGGGAGTTCATATTGCGGATAGAGGACACCGACCAAGAACGCCTGGTGGAGGGCGCTGTGGACGTGATTTACAAGACCCTGGAGACCGTGGGCCTTAAGCACGACGAGGGCCCCGACGTAGGCGGGAAGTTTGGCCCCTACATCCAAAGCGAGCGTCTGGGGCTCTATAAGCCCTACGCCGAGCAGTTGGTGAAAGAGGGCAAGGCCTACTACTGCTTCTGCACTAAAGAGCGTCTGGAGGGCCTGAAAGCCGAAAACACCTTCGGCGGCTATGACCGCCACTGCCGCGACCTGCCCCAGGAGGAAGTTCAACGCCTGCTGGACGCCGGTACGCCCTATGTCATCCGCCAGAAGGTGCCGCTGACCGGCGTGACCACCTTCCAGGATACGGTGTTTGGCGAGATCAGCATTGAGAACAAGGAGATCGAGGACCAAGTGCTGCTCAAGGCCGACGGCTATCCCACCTACAACTTCGCCAACGTCATCGACGACCACCAGATGGGCATTACCCACGTGGTGCGCGGCTGCGAGTATTTGACCTCCACCCCCAAGTACAACCTCCTTTACGAGGCCCTGGGCTGGGAGGTGCCCACTTACGTACACCTGCCGCTGATTATGGGTCGCAACGAAGACGGCTCCGTCTCCAAGCTTTCCAAGCGCCACGGCTCCACCAGCTTTGCGGGGCTCATGGAGGAGGGGTATCTGGCGCCGGTCATCACGAACTTTATTGCGCTGCTGGGCTGGGCCCCCAAGGGCAATCAGGAGGTCTTCTCTCTGCAGGAGCTGGTGGAGGCCTTCTCCCTGGACGGCATCAGCAAATCCCCGGCGGTGTTCGATTACGACAAGCTGACCTGGTTTAATTCCGAGTACATCAAGGCCATGGGGGAGGAGGAGTTCCTTCAAAACGCCATGCCTTATTATAAGGAAGTCTTTGGGGAGGAGCAAAAGCCCTGGGCAGTGCTGCAAAGCATCCTGCAGGCACGCATCTCCAAGTTCAGCGACATACCGGGCCTTCTGCACTTCTTTAAGGAACTGCCCGATTACCCCGCCGACTTCTTCGTAAACAAAAAGAGCAAAACGACCCTGGAGAACAGCCCTCAAATGCTCGCGGCGGCTATCGAGGTGCTGCGACAGCTCCCCGCGTGGGAGCTTGATACCATCCACGAAGCATTGATTTCTCTGGCACAGAAGCTGGAGGTAAAGAACGGCACCCTGCTGTGGCCGGTACGCATCGCGGCGGCGGGCACCCTGGTGACCCCGGGCGGGGCCATGGAAATCCTGGCCTTGCTGGGCCGAGAGGAAGCCATCAAGCGGCTGGAGCTGGGGCTTGAGAAAATAAAAAAAGAGGGATAAAAAATGAAAATAGAAGAAGTTGTTTCCACAAACTTTATCGACGATTTTATAAAAGAGGACATGGCCCCCGGCGGCCGCACGGAAGGGATGCAGGTGCATACCCGCTTCCCACCCGAGCCCAACGGCTATCCGCACATTGGCCACGCCAAGGCTATCTTTGTGAACTTTGGCACCGCCGAGCGTTTTGGGGGCATCTGCAACCTGCGCATGGACGACACCAACCCCGTCAAAGAAGACGTAGAGTATGTGGAGGCCATCAAGGAAGACATCCACTGGCTGGGCTACGACTGGGGCGACCGGCTGTTCTATGGCTCCGATTTCTTTGAGGAAATGTACAAGGGGGCCGAGGAGCTCATCGAAAAAGGCCTGGCCTACGTGTGCGAACTGACCCAGGAGCAGATGCGTGAAATGCGCGGCGACCTGAACACCCCCGCCCGCAGCCCCTACCGCGACCGCCCCAAGGAGGAAAGCTTAGACCTGTTCCGCCGGATGCGCGCGGGAGAGTTTGAAGACGGCAAAATGACTCTGCGCGCCAAGATTGACTTGGCCTCCGGCAACTTTAATATGCGCGACCCGGTGCTGTACCGCATCAACCACACGCCCCACCACCGCACCGGCGACAAGTGGTGCATCTACCCCATGTACGACTATGCCCACCCCTTCGAGGACGCCATGGAGTGCATCACCCACTCCCTGTGCTCCCTGGAGTTCGAGGACCACCGCCCCTTCTACGACTGGGTGGTGCAGAACGTCACCCTGCCCTCCAAGCCCCGGCAGATCGAGTTTGCACGGCTGGGCATCAACAACACGGTCATGAGCAAGCGGAAACTCCGGGCCCTGGTAGAGGGCAATTACGTGGACGGCTGGGACGACCCCCGTATGCCCACCCTGCGCGGCCTGCGCCGCCGGGGCTACACGCCCCAGTCCATCCGCAATTTCAGCGAGCGCAACGGCGTGTCCAAGGTCAACTCCATGGTGGAGTACGCCTTCCTGGAATACTGCCTGCGGGAGGATCTGAACCTGAATGCCCGGCGGGTCATGGGCGTGCTGGACCCGGTAAAGCTGGTCATCACCAATTACCCTGAGGACCAGTCGGAAAGCCTGACGGTGGAAAACAATCCCAACAAACCCGAGGACGGCGAACGCGAAGTCACCTTCTCCCGGGAGGTTTGGATTGAGCGGGAAGACTTCCTGCCCGAGCCCGTGCCCAAGTATAAGCGCTTGTTCCCCGGTGGCCCCGAGTGCCGTTTGAAGGGCGCGTACCTCATCAAATGCACAGGCTTTGAAACGGACAGCCAGGGCAACGTGACCGAAATCCACGCGGAATACGACCCGGACAGCCGCGGCGGCGACCCGGCGGACGGCCGGAAGGTCAAGGGGGCCACCCTGCATTGGGTAGACGCCGAAAATGCCCTGGATGCCGAGGTGCGCCTTTACGACAACCTGTTCTCCGTAGAGAACCCCGATGAGGGCAACTTCCTGGATTACCTCAACGAAGCCTCTTTACAGGTGCTTACCGGCTGCAAGCTGGAAAGCTCCCTGAAAGACGCGGCGCCCGGCGAAAGCTTCCAGTTCATGCGGCAGGGCTACTTCTGCGTGGACTCCAAGGATTCAAAGCCCGGCGCGCTGGTGTTCAACCGTTCGGTGAAATTGAAGGACAGCTTTAAGCCCGGAAAATAAATTCGAAAGGTGGAAAGAAAATGCCGGAAGAATATACCCTGCCGCTGGCGCGGATATCGAAGGAATTGGGTCTGGAGGAGCTGTGGTGCCCCCGGCCCCAGGAGGAGATTTTGATACGCTCCCGTGACGTAGACAGGCCGGCCCTGGAGCTCTACGGCTTCTGCGACTATTTTGACCCCAACCGCATTGCCATCCTGGGCCGCTCGGAGTTTGCCATGCTGGAATCGCTGGAGCCGGTACAGCGCGCGGCTTCCATCGACCGGTATTTTGCCCTGCGCCCCCCGGCGGTGATCATAGCCAGGGGCATCGCCCCCGGTGAGGAAATGATGAATGCCGCCAAGGAATACGAGGTGCCCATCCTGGCCACCCAGGACGGCACGTCGGCGGTAATGGCGGCGCTGGTAGCCTTCCTGAATGTCCAGCTGGCCCCGCGCATCACCCGGCACGGGGTGCTGGTGGAGGTCTACGGCGAGGGCATCCTGCTGGTGGGCGACAGCGGCGTAGGCAAAAGCGAAATCGCCATCGAGCTCATCAAACGGGGCCACCGGCTCATTGCGGACGACGCGGTGGAAATCCGCCGGGTGTCCAGCAAGGCTCTGGTGGGGCAGTCCCCCGCGAACATACGCCATTTCATCGAGCTGCGCGGCGTGGGCGTCATCAATGCCCGGCGCATCTTTGGCATGGGGTCGGTCAAGCCCAGCCAGAAAATCGAGATGATTATCAACATGGAAGTCTGGGACCCCACCAAGGTTTACGACCGCATGGGCATTGACAACGAGTTCACGGAGATTTTGGGCATCAAGATCCCCGTGGTAACCATCCCCGTAAAGCCCGGGCGCAACCTGGCGGTCATCGTGGAGGTGGCGGCCATGAACAACCGCCAGAAGGAAATGGGCTACAATGCCGCCCGGGAGCTGCTCATCAGCCTGGGCATGGACCCCAACGACCTGGAAGCCGGCGACGTGCAGGTGGACTTAGACATCTAAAAACCGCATATGCTTTGTTATAGAGCTGACCCACAAAGGAGGGCATTGCCTTGGAAATACACTATGGCCCGCTGGACGGCATCATGGAAGACTTCAAAATCCGCTTTCTGGTGCAGGAGCCCATGGCCCCGTACACCACGTTTAAAATCGGCGGCCCGGCCGACCGCATGATTTTCCCGGAAACGGAAGAGCAGTTTTCCATCGTAAAAGACATTTTGGACGAATACGAATACCCCTGGATTCTGCTGGGCAACGGTTCCAACATCCTGGTGCCCGATGAGGGCATCCGCGGGGTGGCGGTATGCCTTTCGGGGGACTTCAAAAAGGTAGAGCTGCTGCCCGACGGACGCACGCTGCGGGCCGGAGCCGGGGCAAGCCTTGCCAGCCTGTGTGCCTGCGCGCGGGAAAATGGCCTTACGGGGCTGGAATTTGCTTGGGGCATCCCGGGCACGGTGGGGGGCGCGATTTACATGAACGCCGGGGCCTATGGCGGCGAAATGAAGGATGTTATCGCCAGGGTGGATCACTATGATAAGATTGGATGCCCGTGCACCACGCCGGCCTGTGAGCTGAGCTTTTCCTACCGCAGGAGCTGTTTCATGGATCGATATGACGTAATTACCGGTGCCGAGTTTACCCTGGCCCCGGGCGACCCCTTCCAGATCGCCGCCAAAATGGACGAACTTATGGCCCGGCGCAAAGAGAAGCAGCCTTACGATATGCCCAGCGCCGGGAGCGTCTTCAAGCGCCCGGCAAACGGCTATGCCTCCGCTATGATCGAACAGTGCGGCCTCAAGGGACGCCGCGTGGGCGGGGCCCAGGTAAGCGAGAAGCACGCCGGGTTCATTGTGAACACGGGCGGCGCCACCTGCAAGGATGTACGGGAGCTCATCGGGATCGTGCAGGAGACGGTAAAGGCCCAGACCGGCACCGAGCTGGCATGTGAAGTGAACGTGCTGGAAGAAAAACTATGGGATTATTTTGAATAAAAGAAGCGCCTTGCCATCCCAGCAAGGCGCTTTTCCTTTTATCGGTTATTCAGTTCGGCATATTGCAGCAGGTTCCGGCACAAATATAGGACCAGTACCGAGATTGCCACGTTGACCACCGCCATGCCCAAAAACAGTCCGGCCAAGGCGACCGCCTCGGGCAGCACAGCCATCAGCACAGCGCCCAGGCCTACGCCGGGCAGCATCATCAGCAGCAGGGCGATGAAGTAGAAAAACAGCACCAGCATCTTGCTGGAGACAGTGCCGAAGACCCGTTCCACCAGCACGTTGCCTGCCGTGAACAGCAGTGCAAAGGAGATGCGTGCTACCACGCACAGCGCAATGCTCAAGGGGTCCGCGCCCACAATGAGCCCCACCGGCACAAAGAGGGCAACCGCTTCGATGGAGTCTGAAATGAGGGTCTCTTTCAGGCAGTAGAGCAGCTTTTTCAGCGGGGGCTCGGGCATCAGGTAGATGTAGGGCTTGATGAGCTCCCGGTTAAAGCGGCCCAGGGATTCAGAGAAAATCTGCATATACGTGCCCATGGCAAAGCTTGCTATGAGAGCCGCCGTGGCATCGCCCTCCATGGCCGCGCGCATGACAAAGCTCATGAACAGCACGATGGCCATAAAGATCAGCGACATATTCGACAGGAAGAAGACCCCCGACCGCCGGTTCTCAATACGGTGCTTGTAGTAGAGGGCGCTGGCACCCCAGCCCTTGCCGAGGCCGGTCTTGCCCACTTTTACGTTCTTGGGCACCACTTCGTTAAAATTGCCTTCCTTCTGGGCGGTCACGTTGGACTGGGCCAGTTCGGCGGTCTCCAGAACGTCTTCGTAGTAGTTGTTCTTGCAGGTGACAACCAGCACTGCCAGCAGTACAATAGCCGCTACGCACAGCAAGGCTCCTACCAGCACCAGGGTGTAGTCCGCCGTAAGCAGGCCCCCGATGATGCCGGCCACCCATCCCGACACCGGGAACAGCAGCCCCGGCAGGGACGAGAGGAACCCGGCACAGCCATCAATAGCGGCATAATAATCCTGCCCGCCGGAAAGCAGGGGCAGCAGCTGCCCTTTGCAGGAAACCGCCATCCACAGCAAATAGAGCACGGCCGCCGCTATCACGCAGGCGCGCAGGACCGGGGTGGCTTTCTCGTTGCCGCTGGTGCGCACGTAAAAGGCCATAGAGCAGAACGATCCCAGGAAAATGCACACCGCGTATCCCAGCACAATCAGCCCCATGTGCGCCCAGGTGATGCTGAACACGGTAGACATCCACCCATACTGGAACAAAAGCAACAGCCCCATCAATAGCGACAGCCCCAGCTGCCGGGCCAGGCCGTACACCAATACGCGGTTGGGGTGAAGGGGGGCAGGGAAGAGGAGGGTCACGTCGGAGAGGGTGAACATGGGCGTTTTCGCCGAGCTGCCGCCAGTGGCCAGCACCATCAAAAACATGAGGGTATAGAATATCGTCAAGATGGCCGTAAGCTGGTAGAGGGGCTGGGGGGATTCCAGCGGCCCCTGGGATTCCCGGCCCACCACGGAGAAGATCAGAATGGCGGCCATGAACACCACATAAATGAGCTTGGCCGGGGAGTGCAGCAGGTCTTTTATCTGGTTCTTGAGCTTCGTTACGGTGAGATAACCCAGCGCGCTTTTCATAGGGCCCCGCCTCCTTGCCGGCCTTCGGTGATCTGGAAGAACAGCTCCTCCAAATCCTGCCCTTCTTTGCCGTCATTATAACGGGTAGCGGCGAACCGCCCGCCCACCATGATGTTGGCTACGTCCCAGTAATCCTCCACGCTGTCGAGCATATGGGTGCTGATGAGCACCGAGCACCCGCTCTGCTTGAGCTCCCGGAAGATGGCCTTCAGTTCTTTGATGGCGTGGGGGTCCAGGCCCACCAGGGGCTCGTCGAAGATCGCCACCCGGGGCTTGTGGCACAGGGCGCAGCAAATGGAAAGCTTCTGCTGCATACCTTTGGAGAGCTCCTTGCCCAGCTTATCCTTTTTATCCCACAGCTCCAGGCGCTCTAAAAGCTGCTGGGTGTAGGCTTCGTCGTCGACCTTATAGGCCCGGCGGATGAATTCCAGATGCTCCTCCACGGTGAGCAGGTCGTAAACCGCCGGCATCTCGGGTATGTAGCCCAGCTGGCGCTTGGCCTCCACCGAAGTGTTTTCCAGCCCGTTTATCTCGATGCGCCCCGTAAACCGCAGAAGCCCCGTGATGCATTTGATGATGGTCGACTTCCCCGCGCCGTTCGGCCCCAGCAGGATGCCGATCTGGCCGTCCCCCACGGCAAAGCTGATGTTGTCGTTAGCAAGGGTTTTGCGGTATTTTTTCGTGACGCCGCTGATGGATAGCATTGTGAATGTCCCCTTTCTCCTCATTCAATTTTTGGTACGATATCATTATAGTATCAAAATGCAAGGCTGTCAAGAATTTGACGGGATTGTAAGAATTTAGAAAGACTTCGTAAAAAATAAAAAAGTGCGCAGCCAAAGCCGCGCACCGAAAAATGCATAGCCCTGATTGCTGCGACACAAATTCTTTCGGAAAGGTAAGCATACGAAAGCTGGGCATACATTTTTGCCTTAAGACAAAAACGATGCTTACCTTTTCAAACATATGAATTTGTGTCGCAAAATCAGTATAGCACAAATATTCTGGGATTGCAAGGGGTATCATTCCCGGCCGGACGGGCACACTAACCGTGGACACAGGAAAGGATGATGAACATGGAAAAGCAGATCCCCGGCATGGACCGGGCTGCCCAGGCCTATTTCAATACGCTGCCCGTGCTGCTCCAGGAGCAGATCATCCAAAGCGGCGCAAAGCTGTGCACCAAGGGCCAGCTGGAAAGCTATTGCAAGAACTCGCTGACCCCGGCCGGTTGGAAGGATTTACAGGAAAACAGCGGGGAATAGGCAAAAAACAGGCGCGCCTCACAGGGGGGAGCGCCTGTTTTCCTTATTCCTTATGCACCAAAATGAGGAAGTCCTCCGCACTCATGGCGGCGCGGTACAGGGTGTCCTCCTGGCCGATGTAATAAAAATCCACGAACTTATCGTTGATGTCGATGACCGCATCCACGTTGCCCTCGCCGCCGGGCACCCGTATCTCCAGGATGAAGTCCGGGTAATAGGCAAAGAGGGACGGGTCTTTTTCCAGCACCTGGGCGTCCTGGAGCGCCGCCTGGAAATCGTGTATGCGCTGTAAATCCTCGCCGGAGCCCGCGCTCAAATGGATCAGCTTCAGCTCCTCGCCGTACCCCTGGGTGAGGTCCAGCTGGGAGGCCGTTTCGCACCCGGCCAAAATAAATAGCAAGAAAAAGAGGCAAATGCCGCAAAGAATTTTTTTCATAGGACGCTTCCTTTTGCAGGGATTTGTTGTCCTTTTATTGTACCCGTTTTCCCGGGAAAAGTCAAATCTTTATTGACACTACAGTAGAACTGTGATATAATCCGAAGAAATTTTACCATGTTGGGAGTTGACTTTATGAAAGTGTTCTTATGCGGCGGCGGTGCGGACATTCAAACGGTGGAAGCGTATAAGAGGTTAAACGAAGTCATAGACCATTCGAAGCCTTGCTTGTATATACCGTTAGCCATGGAACCGGAAGAGTATACGGGCTGTTATGAATGGATACAAGGCGAATTAAAAAACGTAGACATTCCTTCCATTGAAATGGTGAAAAGCGCAGAGGAATTGGCTGCCAAAAACCTGCATGATTTTGGCCTGATATTCATTGGCGGAGGGAATACGTTCAAATTATTGCGGGATTTGAAGGTAAGCGGGGCCTTTGAAAAAATAAAAGAATATATGAACAGTGAAGG
>CANTDZ010000027.1 GCA_947652665.1 uncultured Clostridia bacterium | reverse complement strand
GCGAGCCCGACGCCAGCGGCCGCCGCAGGCCCGTGGAAAAAGAAGGCTCTGAGTTCACCCTGGACGTGGACTGCGTCATTATGGCAATCGGCACCAGCCCCAACCCGCTTATCAAGTCCACCACCGAGGGCCTGGAGACCCAGCGCTGGGGCGGCATCGTCGTGGAGGAGGAAACGGGCCTGACCAGCCGCAAGCACGTCTACGCAGGCGGCGATGCCGTGACGGGCGCGGCCACGGTCATCCTGGCCATGGGCGCGGGGAAGACTGCCGCCAAGGCCATCCACGAACAGTTATGTGCTGTGTGAACTGTAAACATGAATCCCCCTTTAGGGCGGGCGTTGTGACTGGATCGGGTTCCGCCTAATGAAACCGTTCCCGCACAATCTGCTGGAATTTAGGGACATCTATGCGCTTTGCAAAATAGTATTCCTTTTCGCAGGCAGGGTTGATATCATAGGCGTTCAGCCGAGGGACTATAGCGCCGCGCGTGTTGATTCCAGAGAGTTCGACTGTAAAATCGCTTTGCTCCAGCTCGACAACTGTTGGGTCAATCAAATACGCGATAAGGAGCGCATCATGAAATGTATACGGGTAACCCGTTTTCTTTTGAAAAATCTCGGCCCCGCGTTTGAAATACTGCAGCTTTTCATTTTCCAAAGGGCACAGCTCGTCTATAAGAGCCTCTTCCATACGGCAATACTTCGTAACCTCTAAACCAAACATGGTTAAATGCCCTGCGTAATCCATCACCAGCCGCGCAGCTTCCGGATCGCATTTGATGTTCCATTCCAAGGCGCTGCTGTTAAAAACACCGCCCATGGCAATGATGGGGATCGTCCGCATTTGTTCCGGTTCACGATAACATGCAATGCCCAGATTTGTCATCGCACCCATTGCAACGATTGTCAAATCCGGGTATTTTTTTACCATGCGGAGGATAAATTCAGGGCCATCGCACTCCTGCACCGGGTATCTGCGCGACAGGACTCCATACTGCACAGGTTCCGGCTCCCACTCCGGCCGCTCTATCAACGGAACCCCGCAGCCGGCGCAAACCGGAATATCCGTCCGTCCGAATTTCTCGCACAGCTCCAAAACCATTTCCGCACGCGCCGCAGTATTGTGATATACAGTGGAGATCCCCACAATTTCCAGCTCCGGCGAATTCAGTGCAAGAATCAACGCGGCAGCATCGTCTACATCGTCCCCAAGGTCTGTATCAATCAAAATTTTTTTCCGAGCCATATCCATCTTAGCAACTCCTCTCCTTGAGCTTGTGCCTTGATTATAGCATATCCTCCCAGCCGTTGTAAAGGCGAAACGGTCTTCCTCGCTTTCACGGTCACTTTTCCCCGTGAATCCTGTTTACCACGACAGATACCCCGCCGCAGGCCAGTATCAAAATCCCACACACTAAATAGCGCATCGCTGTATCCGGACCGGCCAAACCGGAAACGGAGTTGACTACCACCGGGGAAAGCGCGGCTCCCACATTTATCACAGCCATGTAGACCGAAACGGTAAATGCATTGTTTTCCGGCTTCAGATACTTTGCCAGTAAATAGGTGCCGACAGCGTTATAGAAAGCAAACGCCGCGCCCACCAGCAGGCCTCCTGCCAATACTGGCACCAGCGAACGCACAAAATACGCCAACAGGAACCCAACCCCCGAAAGGGCCAGCGCCACGGATTGTGCCTGGTCCTTCGCTTTTTTCACCAGCAGACCGAATACAGCCCCGCCCAGGATGCCGCCCAGCGTATTGCACATGGTGGCCATGCTGGCCGTTTCTGGGCCGCCGATGCCAATTTCGCTTATGTAAAGGGAAGAGTTGGTGTTGAAAGCGTTCTGCATGACGAAGTAAACAAAGCCGGCCAGGAACACAAATGCCACATAGGGGTTCATCTCAAAGCCGCTGCCAGCAGGGCCTTCTGACTTTGCAGGCTCGCCTGCGGGCAGGCAGAACCAGGCGGTGAGCATCACAGGGATGAGCAGCAAAAACGATAAAAAGCACCAGCTCCAGTCACCGGACAGGGACACCAGCTGTCCGCCCACAAAAATGAACAGCATGGCTCCCACGGCCACACAGGTGGCATTGAGTCCCATAAGCTGTGCCCGTTCGCCTTCCTCAAAATAGTCGCAGATGATGGCGTTGATAACGGGCATCAGCAGGCCGCTGCCGCAGCCCAGCACGACGCTGCCTGTGAGCACCAGCCAGATGTTCCCGTGAAAGAAAAACGGGAATATCCCGCCTGCCAGATAGAGGGCCAGCGATGCCATGACCAGGGTCTTTTTGCGGATGCGCTGGGTCAGCTTTCCGGCCAAGGGCGAGAACACGATGAACATGAAGGAGGGCAGGGTCATCACCATCTGCACCAGGGAGATGTCCGTCTCCGGGAACGCCGCTGCCATGCTGGCAATGATGGGGGAGAACGCCATGTAACACAGGGACACCGTACACGTCACCAGTATGCCGATTTTCACTTTTGCTTTGTTGATCATAAGGACTCCTCGCTTTCTTTCTGTATGCTTTCATTGTACCGCTATTTTCAGAAACTTTCAAGATATTTTCAGAAATAATATTGATTTTTTCTGAAACTTCCCGTATAATAAGAACAAGAAAATCCAAGAATGGAGGATGTGTTTATGAATACGAAGCAAGCGGACGTGGTCGTGATTGCCTGCGGGCCCTCGGGGCTGGCCGCTGCCATTGCTGCCGCCGAGTCGGGCTTTTCCGTCATCGCCCTGGAAAAGGCCATGAACACCGGGGGCGCTGCCAACATGGGCATGGGGCCCCTGGGGCTTAACACCACCATACAGACCCAGGAGCTCTCTAACGTCACCGTGGACAAGGCGTTCAAGATGTTCATGGAGTACACCCACTGGCGGGTGGACGCCAATTTGGTCAAGCAGTATTTTGAAAAGTCGGCCGATACGATTGCGTGGCTGCAGGATATGGGCGTGGAATTTTTCAAGGCTTCCCGCTACTTCCCCGGGTCTGAGGCCACCTGGCATATCGTCAAGCCGGAATCCGGCAAACCCGGCCCCCGGGCCGCTGCCACCATGATCAAGCGCATGACCGAGCGTGCCACTGCCCTGGGCGTGCAGATCCTGTTCGAGACGGCCGGCGACCACCTTGTTTGTGAAAACGGGAAAATCACAGGCGTCATCGCCAAAACGAAGGACGGGGAAGAGCTTAAAATTGACTGCAAGGCGGCCGTAATCTGCACGGGGGGCTTCGGCGCTAACGCCGAGCTCGTCCACGAAAAGACCGGCTACACCTACGATAAGGACTTCTTCGGCTTCCGCATTCCGGGCCTTGTGGGCGATGGTATGCGCATGGCTCAAGAGGTCGGCGCGGCCTCTACGGACATCAACATGGAGCTGGCCGTCTCCATGGCAGGCGAGCACATGACCGACCCCATCCGCGCGGCGTTCAACCAGCCGAACCTGCTGGTCAACCTGGAGGGCGAGCGTTTCTACAACGAGGAGCTTTTTGAAAACTCCACCTTCGCCGCCAACGCCATCAACATCCAGAAAGCCCGCTGCGGCGTCATGGTCATTGACGAGGCCATCAAGCGCCACTACGTAAAGCATGGCATCGACGTGCGCAGCATGGTCCTGAACCGTGAGAACGCCGAGGGCTTCGATGAGGATATCGAGGTAGCCATAAACAGCGGCAACCCCTACGTTTACAAAGCCGACACCTTGGAGGAGCTGGCCGAGATGGCGGGGGTCAAGAAAGATGTTTTCTTAAAGACAGTGGATATGTACAATTATTACTGCGAAACTTATGATGCCCAGTTCGGCAAGCGCCAGGACTATCTAAAGCCCATCGTGAAAGCGCCTTTCTACGCGGCCAAGTTCTTCCCCGGCGCTTACGGCACTCTGGGCGGCATCAAGGTCAACCACTACATGGAGGTCATCACCCCGGAGTTTGAGCCCATCCCCGGCCTGTACGCCGCTGGAACGGACACCTGCACCATCTATGGCGACAGCTATATGTTCCTGCTGCCGGGCAACACCATGGGCTACGCCCTGAACACCGGCCGCATGGCAGGGGAGAACGCCGCCGAGTATCTAAAAAGCCTGACCCGATAACAAGGAACCCATTCCTTACCCAACTAAAAGAAGGACGCCCCAGGCAGCTCGCCCGGGGCGTCCTTCTTTGCTATGTTAAAATCCTTAATATCTCTTGCGGCTGGTGCGGAACCGCCCCACCTTTGTGGCCTTTGTAGGCCCAATGAGACGCCCTACCCGCACGCGGTAAATAGCCTTTTCCGGGCAGGCAGCGGCGCATTTGCCGCACTTTACGCACTCGAACACGTCAATGCGGTGAATGAACCCCGGGCCGTCCTCAATCGCCCCGGCTTCACACACAGAGCGGCACTTGTCGCAGCCCACGCACAGGCTACCGTCGACGGCGTAGTCGGTGAAGGCTTGGCAGACATCCTTGTCGCAGCGCTTGCCCCGGATGTGGGCGTCAAAGGACTTGCTCTCTGACACCAGGGCTTCCCGCAGGAAGCGGACGCTTTCTTGGCCGAGGCTGCACACGCTTTCCTCGCCCACGGCTTCCGACAGGGTATGCAGCCAGGGGATGTCTTCCTCTGTGCCATGGCCCGTCACTGCGTTTTTCAGGAACCGGGAGATTTGGTAATTGCCCTCTCGGCAGAAGGTGCAGTGTCCGCAGCTCTCGGCGGCGGCGTGGGCCGAGCCCTCCTGAGCGAAGGACACGGGGCAGAAGCCTTGGGGGAACAGCTCGATGCGGCAATTTGCCAAGCCGTAAAGGGGCTGTGAAAGCTGGGCCGGTGTAAGCATCCGGCCAAACCAGCCGCCTGCCACCACAGTGCCCTCTTCAATGGCCATGCCGGCCGCTTGGATGAAGCCGCCCACTGTAGACTCTAAAGGCAAGCACACCGTCTTTTCCGTGCCGCCCTGGGCCACCTGGGCGTAAAGCATGGGCCCCTGCCCGGCCTGTACACGGGCGATGTTCGCCAGGGTCTCCGGGTGGTGGAGGAGGTCGCCTTCCCCCAGTTCCCGGACGTCTACCTTGCCATAGCGGACCGGATAGCCGAAGCCGTCGGCCAGACCCTGCATTTTTTCCGGCAGGAAGATTTCCACGCCCTCTGCGTCAAAAGCCTCCTGTACGGCCCGGATGCCCGAAAGCAGCAGGGCCTTTTCTTCTGTGAACAGCGGCTGGGACGCAAAGGTATAGTCGGCATTGTCATAAGCCACCACCAGCCGTTTTACCGGACGCCCCTCCAGGAAGGGCTCCCATTTCTGGGCCAGCGGGCGCGCATGATGCCCGTATTCGTACAGCCCGGCGTCCAGCGCCTTTTGGATTAACTCCGGTTTCATTTGGCAGCGCCCCCTTCCTCAAAATCCGTCCAAGTCTTGGGCGGGTGTAATTGCTCGCGCAGCTGGCACTGCAGGCAGCGCCCGGCCTCTTTGCAGGCTTCCTCGCAGGTGAAGGACTTCTCTGCCCGCATGAACCCGGTACGCCGCACCTCGGCAGGCACGACGCCGTTTTTCACCCTGGGCAGGGCCCCGAACCCCGGCTCCTTGCCGATGCGGGGGCTGGCGGTGTCCAGATCAATCAGCTTCTCGCTGGTGTCGCCGTCGCCGCCCAAGAAGCGGTCGACGCTCTCGGCCACGCTGCGCCCGGAGGCCACGGCCTTCACCACGGACTGCGTGCCATAGGTCACGTCGCCCCCGGCAAAGACATTTTCAAGCCCCGTGCGCCCGTCGCCGTCCACCACGATGCTGTTGCCCCGGCCCAGCGCCAAGCCCATTTCGGGGGACATCTCCGCGCGCTGGCCTGTAGCAAAGATCACGGTGTCGCAGGGGATGACGGCTTCGGAGTCCGGCACGGTCTCCAAATTGAGCTTCCCGTCCACGAACTCCATGGACTTGACGTCCACTGTCTTCACCCCGGTGATCGTATCGCCCTCGCCCACGATCTCCAGGAACGATTTTCCAAAGTGGATAGCAATGCCTTCTTCCCGGGCGGCTTCCAGCTCCTCCTGGTCGCCGGGCAGATTGCTTTCGTTCTCCAGGCAGGCCATCTGGACATTTTTCGCCCCCAGGCGCACAGCGGTGCGGGAGCAGTCAAAGGCCACGTTGCCGCCGCCCAAGACCAGTACATTGTCACCCAGTGCAGGCGGGTTGCCCTCGGCGGTCTGGCGCAGGAAGTCCAGGTTCACATAGGCCCCTGGCTTGTCGCTGCCCGGAATGGGCAGGCGCGCCCCCTGCTGGTTGCCGATGGCGATGACCACGGCATCATATTCTGCCGCCAACTTTTTGTAGTCGCCCACGGAGCTGTTGTACTGTACATCAATGCCCACTTCCAGCAGGTCGCCGATTTCGTCGGCCACCACGTCCCGGGGCATACGGTACTCGGGGATGCCATACCGCAGCATCCCGCCGGGCTGGGGCTGACGCTCAAAAACCTTCACACTGTGGCCCTGCTTGCGCAGGTAGTACGCGGCGGAGAGCCCGCAGGGCCCTGCGCCCACGACTGCTACCCGCTTGCCGGTGTCGGGGAGCTGCTTGCGCTTTGGCTTCCAGACCTTCTCCGGGTCGCGCTCCAGGGCGGCAAGCTTTAGGTTGCGGATGGACACCGCCTCGTTGAGGCAGTGGCGGCGGCAGGCCTCCTCGCAGGGGTGGAAGCAGATGTGGCCCAGGCTCCTGGGCAGGGGCAGGCGCTCGTGGATCAGGCAGGAGGCATCTTCATAGCGCCCCTCTTTTATTAGGCGTATGTACTCAGGCACGTTGGTTCCGGCCGGGCAGGTGGTCTTGCAGGGGGCGGAAAAGCCCTGGTCGCCTACTTCCTCTTTGTCCATCAGGGAACCCGTGGGGCATACCTGCACGCAGGCCCCGCAGAAGCGGCAGTCTGAATCCATAAGCAGCTGCCCGACAGGGGAGATGAAGGTCTCCCCGTCCTTTTTCTTGTAGTCGATGGCCCCCACGCCCCGCACCTTGTGGCAGGCCCGCACGCAGCGGCCGCACAGTACGCAGCGCATCATGTCGTGAATGATGAGGGGGTTCTGGTCGTTATAGGCGATGGGCTTCAGGCGCCTCTCCAGGCCCTCGGGGCTGACGCCCATATACTGCATCAGGGTCTGTAGCTCACACTTGCCGTACTTGGGGCAGGTCGAGCAGTCCTCCGGGTGGGCGGCCAGCAAAAGCTTTAAGGCAAGCTCCCGCCGGGCCTCCACCTTCCCGCCCTTCGAGCGTACTTCCATGCCCTCCCGCACGGGCAGCGTGCAGGAGGAAACGATCTTCCCCTCCACTTCCACCAGGCAGAGCCCGCAGGCCCCGGCGTCGGGCAGATCGGGATGGTGGCACAGGTGAGGAATGTAGTGGCCGGCATCCAGCGCCGCGCTGAGTACACTTTGCCCCTCCTTCGCTGTGACTGTGACCCCATCCAGCTTAAATGTTACTGGTTTCATCCCTTCTTGAACCTCCATTTGGTTTATCTCATAAGCCTTGCAGCACATCCCAGTGCTCGGCCAGTTTCCCGTCTTCCAGCCGGTACCAGTCCACAATCTTGGTTTGGGCACGGCCTTCGGCACTTATGCTGTGATGGTATACCGCCACCATGTCGTCCTCGCCGATGATCCTCTGCACCTCCAGCCGGAACTCCGGGTGGGCGGCAAACTTTTCCGCGAAAGCATCCATCAGCGCCTGCCTCCCCTGTGGGACCTGGGGGTTGTGCTGGATGTAGTCCTCCCGCACATACCGTAGCGCCGCGGAGACATCGTGGCCGTTAAAAAATTCTTCGTAAAATTTCAGGACTGTCTCTTTGTTACCCATATCAGCCCTCAATGCAGCGCCTCATGCACTCCTGATGGCGGCGCACCTGCTCAATGCAGCTTTCCGATGCGTCCTCCACCATTTCGCCGCCCTCCCATTCGGTAGAGAGGTAGCCGTGGTAGCCGGCCTTTTTGTAAGCGTCCACCACCTGCTGCATGGGGATGCAGGTCTCCTCGTAGTCCTCGTTGATATGGTAGCACTTGGCATGGGTATGGAAGATATAGTCGATGTTGTCGATGATGTCCTGGGGGTCGTTCCAGGTGTAGGCGAAGGAAGCCCCGGCATAGCCGAAGTCGGCGTCGTTGCCGCCTGCCTTTTTGAGAGCCTCCATCAGCTCGCCCTGGCCGTTTGCCATGCGGTAGTCCATGTTAGCCGCGCCCAGGTTTTTGTCATAGCGGATTTTCACGAAGCCCTTCTGGCAGCGGTTTTGGAAAGCGTGCTGCACCAGCTCCACACACTCCGGGTGGGCGCCGTTTTTCAGGGCTTGGTTGGTCAGCTCTGTGGGAATCTTATTGCAGAAGATGCCGAAGTCCGGGATAAAGCCGAAATACTTGGTGCCCGTGCGGCGGATCATCTCCATGTAGCCCTCGGACCACCCGGAGTTCAGGGAGAAGGGCGAGTGCACCTCCAGGCCGATTTTCACATCAAAGGCCTCGGCGATGGGCAGGCTGCCCTCGATGACCTCCATGGGCGTGGACACCAGCGTGCGCAGCACCTTGAACCCCAAGGCATGGGCGATCTCAATGTCCCGGCGCATATTGTCCACCTGTTCCCGCAGGGTGCAGGTGCGGTTGTCGTAGATGTGGTTCTCCAAGAAAGCGTCCATGCAGCTGGGCTCGGTGCCGTATTTTTCCATCCACTCGAACCACTGCTTCTTAAAATCGTCGGTAATGACGGGGAATTCGTCCACCATCTGCTCGGCCAGCAGCTCGATGCCCGTGGCTCCGGCCTTTGCCGCCTCGCGGATGCAGCCCTCTAAATCCAGCTTGCCGGTGTAAAAGGCCTCCTGATAGCTGTAGAGGGAAACGCTCTTTTTGATATCGTAGCTCATTCTCGTTTGCCTCCCTTACACTGTGAACTTGGCGTGCCCGGTCTTGACCAGCTGCATGGGCATATAAGAGGGCGCTATGGTGACCGTCACTTGTATGTCATGCTCGCCGGCGGACAGGCCGCCCTCTTTCTTGACGCTTACTTCCCCGAACCGCCCGAAAACCCAGCGGTTGGAGACCACGGTGCGGGCCTCCTCCAGGGTAAAGGTCTCGCCGTTTACGGTGATGGCCACGTCTTCGCGGGGGTATTCCACGCCGTCCACGCACACCTGGATGTTGCGGATGATGGACAAGCTGAAGCCTCTGTAGTAAGGCACGCGCATTTGGAAAGCAAAACCTTCGGCACTGTTTTTATAGCCGTTGGGGTTTAGCATATGGGTTTCCAGCATTTTTGGGCCCTCCCTTAATCAAAGTAGATTTCCTTGCCGGTCTCGGCAGACTGGTAGATGGCCTCCAAAATCTGCGTGACCACATAAGCCTGCTCGGGCTTTACCAGGGGCTCGCCCTTGCCCTGGATGGCTTCCAGCCACTGCTTCTGCTCGGCCACGCCCTCAGCGGATGCGCCGCCCTCAAAGAAGTCCACGACGCCGGCGGGGGAGATGGTCTTTTCCATCAGCTGGTTGTGCTCGGCAAAGTTGTAGATGAGCTCATCGGTGGGGTAGCTGCCGCCGTGGTGGATTTCCGCGCCGGCCTTGGTGCCGCACAGGGTGGTGCTGGCTTCCATGCTCTTCAGGATGTTCAGCGCCCAGGAGGCCTCTAAGAAGATAGTCGCGCCATTCTTCATTTTAATAAGGCCAAAAGCGGAATCTTCCACTTCGAAGGTCTCGGGGTCCCAGGGGCCAAAGACGTTGCCCTCGGGGCCGTCAGCCTGGCGGCCCAGCTTGTAGAACACCTGGCCGGATACGCTGGCGGGCTCGTAGTTGTTCATCATCCACAGGGTGATGTCCAGGGCGTGGGTGCCGATGTCGATGAGCGGACCGCCGCCCTGCTTGGATTTGTCCGGGAACACGCCCCAGGTGGGCACGGCCCGGCGGCGGATGGCGTGGGCTTTGGCAAAGTAGATGTCGCCCAGCTCGCCGTTTTCGCAGGAGGCGTGGAGGGTCTGGGTGTCGGTGCGCAGGCGGTTCTGGTAGCCGATGGTGAAGAGCTTGCCGGAAGCCTTCCAGGCATCGATCATCTTCTGAGCGTCGGCGGTGGTGTGGGCCATGGGCTTCTCGCACATGACGTGCTTGCCGGCTTCAAAAGCGGCCACGGTGATGGGGCAGTGGGCCACGTTGGGGGTCAGCACGTGCACGACCTCCACGTCGGGGTTCGCCAGCAGGTCGTGGTAGTCGGTGTAGACCTTGGCGTCCAGAGTGCCGTACTCTTTGGCGGCCTTCTCGGCGCGCTCGGGGATGATGTCGCAGAAAGCGACCATTTCGGCCAGCTCACTGTTGGCCCGGATGGAGGGCATATGCTTCTGGTTGGCGATGCCGCCGCAGCCTACGATACCAATTTTTACTTTAGACATAAGAAATCGCTCCTTTATTTAGTTAATTTTATTTGCCAGCCGCCTCGCGCTTCTGAGCCAGGCGGGCCCGCACGCCGTCCATATAGCCGGGCTTATCCAGCTTGTACAGCAGCAGGGGGATGATGCCGATAAAATAGATGATGGCCGGGAACAGGTTTACGGAGAAGTTGATGCCGAACTGGATGTGCTCGGTCATTTCCACGCCGCCGTAGTAGCCAAAGGCGCCGATAATCATCAGGCACACCGAGTTGCCAATGGCCGAGCCGATCTTGGTGCCCAGGCCCTGGAAGGAGAAGGCCATGCCGTCGTTGCGGATGCCGTACTTGTCCTCATAGTCGTCGATGGCGTCGATCATCATGACGCTGCCGCAGGGGCCCGCAATGTAGCCCAGGCCATAGATAATGAGCATGACAAACACGAAGGGCACGCTGGACGCCGGGCCGAAGAACAGGATGAGCAGCGAACCGCCCTGGATGATCATGGACAGGATGGCGGTCTTCTGATTGCCCAGCTTTTCAATGACCTTGGGCGCGAAGGGCATGACGATGGTGCCCACGATCATCTGCATCATCATAAAGACGGTGATAAAGCGGAAGTCCTGCACGCAGTAGAGGTAGTAATACACTGCAATGGCGATACGGCCCAGCATACCGGTCATGTTGATCATGGCGTAGAGGATGGCGCACACCAGGTTGCGGTTTTTGGCCACCAGCTTCAGGCCCTCGATGATGGAGCCCTGGTTTTCCTTCTTCACGGTGATGCGCTCTTTGCACAGGGCGGCCACGGCCCAGAACATGGGCAGCGAGATCGCCGCCAGCAGGATGGCCGTGCTGTGGTAGCCTGCGGCCTGGTCGCCCTTGCCGATGTACTCGATCAGGGGCAGCACCGTCAGGTTCAAGAGGATTTGGCCGATGGTCATGCCCATCATCTGGGCGGACATCAGGCGGTTGGTTTCCTTGGGGTCGTTGGACATAACGGCAGGCAGGGCCAGATAGGGGACGTTGGTAACGGTATAGGCCATGCCCAGGCCGATGTATGTAACGTAAGCGTACACAAGCTTTGCGCTGCCGCCGAAGTCCGGCACGGTGAAGGTCAGGATGGTGAAGAGCACCAGCAGCGGCGCGCCCACGAAAATGTAAGGCCGAAAGCGCCCCCATTTGGTGTGGGTGCGTTCCATGATGGTGCCCATCATGGGGTCGTTGATGCCGTCCCAAACCTTGGCCACCAGCATCAAAAGGGACACGGCCATGGGGGTCAGGCCGAAGACGTCGGTGTAGAACAGGGAGAGATAAGTGCCGACCATGGTCCACGAAAGCTGGGACGCAAAGTTGCCCAGGCCGTAGACGAAGTATTCCTTAAAGCCCAAAGGCTTTAGTGCTTTTTCCATTTGAAATCATCCTCTCAACAATACCCAAAAATTATTGGTTCCCTACAATCTCATCAAAGCGCTTATAGCGGTCCATCTCCCTCTCGATGAGGGCCTTGTTGTCCGGGTCGGTGAGCTTGGGGACGCAGATTTTTATCATGTTCTGGATCTCGTTGTAGTGCTCGTAGATGCCGTTGGGGGTGTTGCGGGCGCGGTTCAGCTGTTCCTCGCTCCAGCTTACGGAAACCTTGCCGTCCTTTACCTCCATCTTGCCCCAGGTACCGCAGATGGGGCACTCCACGTCGGTGGTGCCGTTGATGTTCAGCATCCGGCAGTGGCAGACGGGGCACACGCCGTCGTCGGGGTCCCCGGCCCAGGTATCCACTTCGCTGTAAGGCTTGCCAATGGACTGCGCCACGGCCGTGCCCAGGGACGCGCACCGCTCCAGCAGAGCCTTGTCCAGGATGGGGCTACCGGTGTTGCCTTGGTCGTAGGCGTCCACATGGCCCACGCACTTCTGGATAAAGGAGAAGTCGAACAGGTGGAGCATGGGGAGCCCCAAGGCCACCCAGTTGCGGGTGTTGGCGCCGCCCACACTTATGTAGGCAGAGTAGCGGTCCTTGAAGTAGCGCTCATCCAGCAGGGGCTGGCCGGCTGCTTCCCGCTTCTTGTTGGTCTCCCACATCTCGGCCCGGTCGTGGGAGGGGCACAGGCGGTCCAGGAAATTCTTGAACTGCCCCACAATGCCCACCGCGTACACCGGCGCGCCAATGATGATGCCGTCGCAGTCGTAATAAGCTTCTTCCAAAATGTGGTAGTCGTCCTTCAGGACGCAGCGGACTTCCACGTCGCCCTTGTCCCGGCAGCGGGCGCAGTAGTCGCAGGCGTGGCAGTGGTCGATGCGCAGGCCCATGGTGTTGATGAACTGCACCTCGGCCCCGGCCTCTTTTGCCGCAAAGAGTGCTTCCTTAACCAGGATGTCGCAGCGCTGGTTTTTGCGGCCGAATGAAATGCCTAAGATTTTCATAGGGTTTCCTCCTCATCTTTTCAGAAAATATTTCTGAATTTGTTACATTTATAGTACCACTTTTCAGAAATATTTCAAGAGATTTTCAGAAAAACCTTACATTTCTCCCCTTTGCTCATGTAAGAGCCCTTCGATTTGGGCAGGGTGCACAAATGTACAAATGCCCTTGCTTTTTAATTCTTTTTGCGGTACAATAAATTCAGTAAAGTGTTTGAAAGGGGCATGAAATGGCATCCATTTTCGATGTGGCAAAAGAGGCGGGTGTATCTACCGCAACGGTCTCCCGCGTGCTCAACGGCAGCTATTCCGTTACAGAAGAAAAGAAACAGCGGGTGCGGGCCGCCATCGAGAAGGTGGGGTATCACCGGCAGATGACCGTGCAGACCGCCTCCAGCCTGCCCTGGACGCAGTCTGGCAAAAAGAGCGTCGTGCTGGCGGTCTGCTCCGATTTTATCGAGCCCATCCTGCACGCCTTCCAGGCCACGGCCTCTGCCATGGGGTACCGGGTGGCCTTTGTCCATTATGACAGCCCCGGGGAGCTTTCGAACATTGAGGGGCTTTTAGAGGCTTTGTCCCCGGCGCTGGCGGGAATCCTGCTGCTGAATTGTGCGGACAACTCCCCGGCTCTCCAGCGTTTGGTGGAGGCTTACCCCCTGGTGCAGGTGGGCGAACCCATCTTACAGGACGCCCCCAACCGGGTGGTGTATAATGACGAGATCAAGATGGCCCAGGACGCAGCGGAGCACTTGATAGCCCAGGGATGCAAAAAAATAGGGATGCTGGCGGCGGAACCCACTGCCAACGTCCCATTATTTGAAAAGAAAAAGCGCCTCAACGGCTACTTTTTAGCCCTCATGAACCACGGCCTGCCTGTAGATCACAGCCTTGTTTCCTTTGTAGATGTTTCGATTGAAGGAGGGTATGAGGGCACGAAGGCGCTGCTTGCGGCCCACCCGGATATGGACGCGGTCATTGGCAGTACCGACGTGATGGCCCAGGGCGCGGTGTACGCCATCCGCCGGGCGGGCAAGACTATGGAGGATATACAGGTGTTCTCCATGGACAATAACGAGGTGTGGGATTTTACCCATGCGGACATCCCTTATATCGATTCGCACCCCGATGAGATTGGCACTACGGCGGCCCACGTGCTGCACGCGGCTATTACCGGTGCGCTGGATCGGGATTACAGGGTAGTCATACGGCACACGTTGGAGTGTGCGAAGCGGTTTGATATGCTGCGGAGTACAGACATGACGAGTGCGTCGTCTTGATATCAGGCACATAAAAGCTTTTCGGGAGCTGGAACAGTTTGGAAAAATTGTTCCAGCTCCCGAATTTTTTGTTTAATGGTTCTGCCTTGAAAAGGCCGACATTCCACTGCTGCCAAACTACAGGCTGCGGCGGATGATGTCGTACAGTACCGGTTTCATGTTGTCGATGGTATCGGGCCGCTTCTCAATGATGCAGCTGTAGCACATACTCACGCACATGCTCACCAGCGCGGTGATGCGGTAATAGATTTCTTTTTCCGAGCGGCCCTCCACCTCAGGGCAGCCCTTGCCGAATTCAATAACCCGGCGTACCAGGTGCAGCGGTTCGTCCGCGCCCTCCAGCCCGGTGGCGCTGGGCCATTCCAGGTTGCGCTGCACCAGGCGCAGCACCAGGGTTTCCCGACGGAGGTATTCGATGAGGTAGTCGGCCACAGCCAGGATCTTGTCGGCAAAAGGAACCTCCCCCAGGGCCTCGGCGGCGGAGCAGGCTTCCTCCAAGATCTTCTGGCTGATCCGCCCCAGCAGTGCCCGGAGGATGGCGTCCTTGTCCGAAAAGTATAAATAAAACGTGCCCTTTGCTACGTTGGCCCGGCTGGCGATGTCGCCAATGCTGGTCTTCGTCATGCCGCGCTCCAGGAAGAGGTCGTAGGCAGCGTCCAGCAGGGCCTGCCTTTTTACCTGTTTCTTTTCCTGCACATTTGCCATTTTCCCGTCCCCTTTCCATTGGTCTATGGTTATTATAACGCAAGGCGCGGGAGTTTACAAGGGATTTTCAGAAAAAGTGACTAATCGTCATTTTTCTCTTGACAGGGCTTTTTTGCCGTGCTATAATCGGAGGCAGAAAGTGACCAAAAGTCATTTTATAAAATGATGAAAGGAATGGTGTGATCTTGGAAACGATTGCCCGCGGAATCGTCCGCCATCGGAAGCTGGTGCTGGTACTGGCCATACTGCTGCTGATACCGGCCCTGCTGGGCACGGCGGCCACCCGCATCAACTATGACATCCTTACGTACCTGCCCCCAGAGCTGGACTCCATGCTGGGGGAGGTCGCGTTGGAGAACGATTTCAACCTGGCGTCCACCGGCATGGTGACGGTAGAAGGCCTGCCCCTGGGCGAGCTGCTCAGCATGAAGGCCGAAATGGAGCAGGTGGAAGGGGTCGAGCAGGTGTTCTGGCTCAGCGATGTGATAGACCCCGCCATCCCCCAGGAGATGCTCCCCGAAGCCATCCAGCAAGCCATGTACGGAGAAAATGCCACGCTGATGCTGGTGCGCTTCTCGGCCCCCTCGGCCAGCGAGAGCACCATGAACGCCGTAGACCAGCTGAAAAGCCTGCTGCGCGAACACAGCTTCATCGGCGGCATGAGCGTCATCCTGCAGGACACAAAGGCCCTGGTGGACAAAGAGATGCCCCTTTACATCCTGTGCGCGGTGGGGGCCAGCCTGCTGGTTCTGTTTTTGGCCATGGAGAGTACCCTGGTGCCGCTGCTGTTCATGCTGGGGCTTTTGTTCCCCATCCTGTATAACTTCGGCACCAACTATTTCCTGGGTCAGATCAGCTATATCACCCAGGCGCTGTCCACTGTGCTGCAGCTGGGCGTGACCATGGACTTCTCCATTTTCCTGCTGCACCGCTACGAGGAGGAAAAAGCCCGCAGCGAGAACAAGGAGCAGGCTATGGCCAAGGCCATCCAAAACACGTTTTCGTCCATTACGGCTTCCAGCCTGACCACCATTGCCGGGTTCCTGGCCCTGTGCACCATGCGCCTGACTTTGGGCCGGGACATCGGCATCGTCATGGCCAAAGGCGTGGCGCTGGGCGTCGTTTGCACCATCACCATTCTGCCTTCGCTGATCCTGACCTTCGACCGGGCCGTAGAAAAGCACCGTCACAAAGCGGTGATCCCTCAGCTGAAAAAGGTGAGTCAGTTTGTGTCAAAGCATCCAGGGTCCATCCTGGCGGTGTTCTTGGTGGTCATGGTGCCCTTTACCATCGCCCAAAGCAAGACCAGCGTCTATTACACCCTCTTTGACAGCCTGCCCCAAGACCTGGCCGGCATCGTGGGCACCAACAAGCTCAAGGACGATTTCGGCATGACCACCTCCCACTTCATCCTAGTGGATGAGGATATCAACGGCGAGGACCTAAAGGCTCTGTGCGCCGACCTCAAAGAGGTGGACGGCATCACCCAGGTGGCCTCGGTCAGCGAGTTCTTGACCCCCGGCTTCTCCATGGATATGCTGCCGGAAAGCATCGCCCAGCTGGCCCAGTCCGGCGGGAGGAAGCTGATATTGGCCAACTCCGAATATAAGAGCGGCACCGACGAGCTCACCGCCCAGCTTAACGAAATGAATTCCCTGCTGAAAGCTGCCGACCCCACCGGCGTCATCACCGGCGAGGGCGCTATGACGAAGGATCTCATCGAGATTGCCGACGTGGATTTTGCCCATGTGAACGTGGCGTCCATCGCGGCCGTGTTCCTCATTATCCTGCTGACCTTCCGCAGCGGCTCCATACCCGTGCTGCTGGTGGTGTCCATTGAAAGCGCAATTTTTGTGAACATGGGCATCCCCTATTTCACTGGAACTTCGCTGCCGTTTATCGCCAGCATCGTGATTGGCACGGTGCAGCTGGGCGCTACAGTGGACTACGCCATCCTCATGGCCACACGCTTCCGGGAGGAGCGCCAGCAGGGGAAAGCCCCCCGCGAGGCCGCGCAGATTGCCTGCCAATACTGCAGCCAGAGCATCCTCTCCAGCGGCCTGACCTTCTTCGCCGCCACCATCGGCGTGGCCGCCATCAGCCGCATGGAGCTCTTAAAGAGCATCTGCCTGCTGATCTCCCGGGGCGCGCTCATCAGTATGTTCGTCATTATCATCATCCTGCCCTGCCTGCTCCAGCTTCTGGACCCGCTCATCCGCCACACCACCTTGCATTGGCTGGGCAAACAGGAAAAGGTGCAACCGATAGAAAGGAAGGAATTGGCATGAAAATTTGGAAACGGGTTGTAGGGATAGGGCTCTCGGCCCTGCTGGCGGCAGGCTGTGCTTTGCCGGTTTTGGCCGCCGGAACCACGGAAAAAGAGGAAACGGTCTACGTGGTGCTGGAGGCAGATGGCTCGGTGCGCAGCCAGACCGTGAGCGCCCATCTGCACAACGAATCGGGGCTGTCCGGCGTCACCGACCGCACGACCCTCACCAATATCGAGAACACCCACGACACCACCGCCTTCACCCAGACCGGCGAGGAGCTGGCCTGGGACACCGACGGCACCGACATCTACTACCGGGGCGAGACAACCCGGCAGGCGCCGGTCAGCGCGGAGATCACCTACGAGCTGGACGGCAAGCCCATGGCCCCGGAAGAATTGGAGGGGCAGAGCGGCCACGTGAAAATCGCGGTTAAGCTGACCAATAACGAAACGGGCACCGTCAGCGTGGACGGCCAGGAGCAGAAGGTGGTCACGCCGTTTATCACCATGGTAGCCGCCGTCCTGGGCGAAGGCTGGGACAACATCGCCGCCGAACACGGCACGGTAAAGGGCGTGGGGCAGTCCCAGGCCGTGGGGTTCGTGTGCCTGCCCGGCGTACGGGAGTGCTTGGAAGAAGTGGGTTCGGATAAGCTGGAGGAGCTGGAAGACCACCTGCTGGACCAGGTGGTGGTCGAGGGCGACGTGGAAAGCTTTGCGGTGCCGGATATCCTGATCGCCTGCGCTACGGATACGGAGCCGCTGCGGGAGGAAGGATTCTCCGGCTTGGAAAAGCTGGACGGCCTGGAAGACGACATGAGCGACCTGCGCGGCGGCATGGATGAATTGCTGGACGGCGCAGACCAGCTGGCCGAAGGCGCGCGGGCTTTGGAAAGCGGCGCGGCCGCCTTGCTGGCCGGTGTGAACACCCTGTACGCCGGTGCCCAGCGCCTGATGGACGGCACGGCGCAGCTCCAGCAAGGGGCGCACGCCCTCAGCACCGGGGCCGCGGAAGCCCGGGACGGCGCGCAGGCTTTGCAGACCGGGGCCAATGATCTGGCGGCAGGGCTTGCCAACTTGCAAAACGGGGCCGGGGCCCTGTCGGGCGGGTTCTACCAGCTCAAGGCAGGCAGCGAGAATCTGGTGGCGGGGCTCAACACCCTGCAGGGCAGCAGCCAGGCTTTGATGGACGGCGCGGGACAGCTCGCCCAGGGCATTGAGCAGATATACGCCGCCGCAGGTCCCGAGAGCGCCGTGATGGCCGGAGCCCAGTCCTTCGGCGGAGCCCTCTCCGGCGCGGCCGCAAACGGGGCCTCTGCCGTGGGCCAGCTGCCCGACCCCAGCGCCTTTGCCGCCGACGAAGCCCATGCCGCTGACCCGGCCTACCAGCAGCTCCTGGCGGCCTACACGGGGGCTTATGGTGCCGCCAGCTCCATGGCAGGCGGCTTGGGCGAACTGGACGCTGCCTACAGCCAAGTCCTGGGAGGCCTGCAGCAGGTGAGCGCCGGTGTCGAAGCCCTGCAGGCCGGAGCCAACGGAGCCGAGGGCCTGTCGGCCGGGCTGAGCGCCTACACCCAGGGCGTGGCCAGTGCGGCGGCAGGTGCAGCGCAGTTGGACGGCGGCATCAGCCAGCTAGGGGCGAACCTGCCTGCTTTGACCGGCGGCGTTGACCAGCTCATTGCCGGTTCCAACCAACTGTCGGCAGGGGCCGGAGCCCTCTCCCAGGGCAACGCCCAGCTGGCTCAAGGCGCGGCCCAGCTGGCCCAGGGGACCGATGACCTGTCCGCTGGCGTCTCCGAGCTCCTGAGCGGCGTGCAGGCCCTGGTCAGCGGTGCCGCCGAACTCCACGATGGCACGGTGCAGCTGAACCAAGGCACGGCCGATTTGAAAGAAGGCCTGGGCCGCTTCGACACCGAGGGCATCAGCAAGCTGACAGGTGCGGTGGACACCGAGAAGCTCCCCACACTCAAAGCTGTGACCACCGCCATGCGCGAACGCCTGGAGGACTATGGCAGCTTCGCCGGAGCCCCGGAGGGCGCACAGGTCAGCACAAGGTTCGTGATGAAGACCGTTCAATAAGCCATAAAGAAATCCCCTGCCGCAGCAGTTGCAGCAGGGGATTTTTGTATGGTTTAATGCTCTAGGTTCGTGACCGTCGACTTCACCCGCAGGCGGTTGAGTGCCCGGGCCAGGGTCGCCTGGGCTACCTGGTACTCCTGGCGGCTCTTGCGCTGGAGCATGGCCTCCATGGCCTCGTCGGCCTCCCGGCGTGCCCGGGCGGCGTCAATCTCCTCGGGGCGTTCGGCGGAGTCCACCAGCACCAGCACATCGTTGTTCTCCACCTTGACCATGCCGGGGGAAACGGCAGCCATCTGCGTTTCCTCGCCCGGAAGCCGGTAGCGCATGGTGCCGGGCAGCACCGCAGCGATCATGCTGCTGTGGTGAGCCAGGATGCACTGCTCCCCGTCCGAGGTGGAAATGGTCAGGCTCTCGCAGGGGCCCTCGTAGAACGTCTTGTCAGCGGCCAGGATGTGCACTTGGAAAACGGCCATTACAGCTCACCCGCTTCCATTTTCTTGGCTTTCGCGACCACGTCCCGCCAGGTGCCCACGTTGTAGAACGCGGCTTCGGGGTACTCGTCCAGCTCGCCGTCCACCAGCTTGCCAAAGCTCTCCAGGGTGTCCTTCAGCGGCACGTACACGCCGGGGATGCCCGTAAACTTCTCCGCCACGTGGGTGGGCTGGGCAAAGAACCTCTGCAAACGCCGGGCACGGGCCACGACCTTCTGGTCGTCCTCGCTCAGTTCGTCCATGCCCAGAATGGCGATGATGTCCTGCAGTTCGTTGTACTTCTCCAAAATTTCCTGGCACTTGCGGGCAATGCGGTAATGTTCCTTGCCCACCACGTCGGCCTCCAGAATGCGGGAGGAGGACGCCAGGGGATCCACCGCCGGGTAGATGCCCTGCTCGGAAATCTTACGGCTCAAAACGGTCGTAGCATCCAAGTGGGCGAATGTGGTGGCGGTAGCGGGGTCGGTCAGGTCGTCGGCGGGCACGTAAACGGCCTGTACGGACGTGACCGAGCCTTCCTTGGTTGAAGTGATGCGTTCCTGCAGCTCGCCCATTTCGTTGGCCAACGTAGGCTGGTAGCCCACGGCCGAGGGCATACGGCCCAGCAAAGTGGAAACCTCGCTGCCGGCCTGCACGAAACGGAAAATATTATCAATAAAGAGAAGCACGTCCTTGTGCTCCTTGTCGCGGAAATGCTCAGCCATAGTCAGACCCGACAGGGCCACGCGCATACGCACGCCCGGGGACTCGTTCATCTGGCCGAACACCAGCGCCGTCTTGTCCGAAACGCCGCTCTCGCGCATTTCCCGCCAAAGGTCGTTGCCCTCGCGGCTGCGCTCGCCCACGCCGGTAAAGATGGAATACCCGCCGTGCTCCATGGCCACGTTGTGGATCAGCTCCTGGATCAGCACGGTCTTGCCCACGCCCGCGCCGCCGAACAGGCCAATCTTGCCGCCCCGGGGGTAGGGCTCCAACAGGTCGATGACCTTGATGCCCGTTTCCAAAATCTCCACCGCCGGGCTCTGCTCCTCAAAGGAGGGCGGGTCGCGGTAGATGCTCTGGACGGGGGTCCCCTCGGGCAGGGGGCCGCCGCCGTCAATGGGCTGGCCTAGGACGTTGAACATACGCCCCAAAGTAGCGGTGCCCACCGGCACCTGGATGGTATGCCCGGGCACATCCACCGCCAGGCCCCGGGCCAGGCCTTCGCTGGCCGACAGCATGATGCACCGCACCCGGCTCTTGTCCACGTGCTGGGCGACCTCCATCACCCGCACCACGCCGTCCTTTTCCACGGTGAGCTGCTCGCGAAGCCGGGGCAGCTTCCCCTGTATCTCCACATCGACTACGGGACCGGATACCTGTACGATGATGCCTTTTTCCAAATCCCTCACCTTCCTTTCTTCTGACGCTGGGCCTTGGCCCCGGCGGAGATTTCGGTAATCTCCTGGGTGATCGCCGACTGCCGGACCCGGTTATACTGGAGGGACAGCTCTCCCAAAAGCTTCTCCGCGTTCTGATCGGCGCTGTCCATAGCCGTCATGCGGGCGTCCTGTTCGCAGCAGAAGCTGTCGATAAGGGCGCTGTAAATAAAGCCGGACACGTAGCTTTGCATGATGCTGTTGAGCACGGTGCGCACGTCGGGCAAAAACTCGAAGGGCTCCCGCACTTCCTTCTCCTTTTGGGAGGTGTCCACAAAATATGTGCGATGGAAAGGCAGCAGGCGGTCGCAGTGGGCCGTAAAGCTGACGCTGCTTTCCATGTCTGTATAGATGATGAATATCTTTTTCAGCTCGCCCCGGTCAAAGCCGTCTAAGAGCAGGGCGCTGATTTCCCGTGCCCGCTGCATAGTAGGGTTCTGGGCGGTATAGAGGAAGCTGTGCTCGATGGGGATGCGCTTCTGCATAAAGAACCGCCGCCCATACTCGCCCACCACGAACAGCTTTGTGTCCGGGTGCTCCTCCAAAAGCCGCTGGGCTTCCTTGATGGCGTTTTGGTTGTACGCCCCCGCCAGGCCCTTGTCAGCCGTAATGACCAGGCAGCCATAGGTGCCTTCCAAAGGCGGCGAGCCGTCGGGGGGGTAGAAGTAGTGGCTGTCCACATCCTTGGCGGTGCGGAAGATGCGCTTGATCTCCCCCTGCAAGGCTTCGAAATAGGGGCGGGTGTTGTCCAGCTCGGCACGGGCCTTGCGGAGCTTTGTGGAGGCGATCAGGTACATGGCGTTTGTGATCTTCCTGGTTTCCCGCACGCTCTCAATGTGGGACTTTATCTCCTTAGTACCGGGCATAGTCAGTTACCACGCTTTCTTTCCCGGAATTTCTCCAGGCACTCTTTGGCAAAGGCGACGATCTCCTCCCGGTCCTCCTCGAAGAGCTGGCCGGTCTGGTCGGCCCGGCGGCAGATGTCGGGAGCAGCCTCCTCCACGTAGGCAAGGAGCGCCTCCCGGAAGTCGTCAATGTCGTCCAGGGCCACCTCTTGGAACACGTGGGCCATAGCGGCCACCAGAATGATGACCTGCTGGTGCTGGGAGAACGGCGCGTACTGGGGCTGGCGCAGCAGCCGCATGAGCCCCTGGCCGTAAGCCAGCTGGCGCTTGGTGGCGTCGTCCAGGTCGCTGGAGAACTGGGTGAAGACCTCCATCTCCCGGTACTGGGCCAAATCCAGGCGGATGGCGCCGGCGGCAGATTTCATGGCCTTGGTCTGGGCATCGCCGCCCACACGGGAAACGGACAGGCCCACGTTCACGGCGGGGCGCTGGCCGGCAAAGAACAGGTCGCTTTCCAGGAAGATCTGGCCGTCGGTGATGGAAATAATGTTGGTGGGGATGTAAGCGGACACGTCCCCGGCCTGGGTTTCTACGATGGGCAGGGCGGTCATGCTGCCGCCGCCCAATTCGTCGGACAGGTGCGCGGAACGCTCCAGCAAACGGGAGTGCAGATAGAACACGTCGCCAGGGAAGGCCTCGCGGCCCGGGGAGCGCTCCAGCAGGAGGCTCAGGGCGCGGTAGGCGATGGCGTGCTTCGACAGGTCATCGTAGACGATGAGCACGTCGCGGCCCTGGCGCATGAAGTACTCGCCCAGGGCGCACCCGGCGTAGGGCGCAATATACTGCAGGGCGGCCGAAGCTCCGGCGGGGGCGCTGACGACCGTCGTGTATTCCATGGCGCCGCGCTTGGACAGGTTCTCCACCATTTGGGCGATGGAGCTGGTCTTCTGGCCGATGGCCACGTAAATGCAGACCACGTTCTTGCCCTTCTGGTTCAAAATGGTATCCAGAGCAATGGCGGTCTTGCCGGTCTGGCGGTCGCCGATAATCAGCTCGCGCTGGCCGCGGCCAATGGGGAACATGGAGTCAATGGCCAAAAGCCCCGTTTCCATGGGGGTATTGACAGGCTGGCGGTCCAGGATGCCGGGGGCGGGGGACTCGATGGGGAAGTGGGTCTCGGCCTCAATGTGCCCCTTGCCGTCCACGGGGATGCCCAGGGCATCCACCACACGGCCCAAAAAGCCGTCGCCCACGCGCATGGCGGCGGTTTTGCCGGTGCGGCGAACCAGGCTGCCGGCGCTGATCTCCTGGCTGTCGCCAAAGAGGATGCAGCTCAAATCGTTCTCCCGCAGGTCTTGCACCATGCCTTTTACGCCGGAATCAAACAGCAGGATTTCGCCGTATTGGGCGTGTACCATGCCGCCCACGGTGCAGATTTCGCTGCCCACCGTGAGCACCTGGCCGAACTCCTCCGGAGCAATGGCGGGGTTCCACTCTTTCACGACTTCCCGCATCAAGGGCAGAAGCTCCTCCTGCCCGGGCTTAAACTGCCGCAGGTAGTCCTCAAACTGCCGCAGCCGCCCGTGGGGCGTCCAGTCGTAGACGTCCGAGCCTGCCTGCAGGCGGAAGCCCGTTTTCAGGGCGTCGTCCCGCTCCCAGGTCATGGGCACCTTGCGCCCGTATTTTTTTGCCAGGAAATCCCCAAAACGCCGGAGCTGTTCCGGGGAGGGCTCTTTGGCGCTGCGCAGTATGGCTTTCAAATGGCCTCTATCGGATCTCATTTCCCTTGCCTCCTTCTGCCAGATTCAAGAACTGGTCGAAAGGATCCACATCCGATTTGAAGGCGATCTTTTCCGCCGCCTCGGTGGCCAGCTGTTTCAGCTCCCGCTGGGCTTCCTTCATCACCTTCTCCTTGCTGTGCTCGGCTTCTATGCGGGCCTTGTCGACGATCTGCTGGGCCTGCTTTTTGGCCTGGGCCAGCTGCTCCTGGGTAGACTTCTCCACGGCCTGCTGCACCTTGGCCCGGGCCTCGTGGAGCTCTACCTCCACGCCGTCAAGCTTTGCCTGGTACTGGTCCTTTATGTCCTCGGCTTCCTTAAGCTTGCCGTTGGCCTGGTCCTCCAGATCCTTATAATGCTGCTGGCGTTTGTCCATGAACTGCTTGACGGGCTTGAACAGGATAAAATACAGGCCGCCTACCAAAATGGCCAGGTTCATCCAGTGCAGCAGAATCTGCTGCCAATCGATATTCAGTGGGATATTCGACACGTCTGCCACCTGCCTTTACAGCACGAAGATGATGAGGATGACCACCAGCAAAGCATAGATGATGGCGGTCTCGATGAAGACCAGGCCCAGCATAAGGGCGGTGCGGATCTTGCCGTCGGCCTCGGGCTGGCGGGAGATGCTCTCGGCGGA
The DNA here is from genome assembly GCA_947652665.1 of uncultured Clostridia bacterium. Lineage (GTDB taxonomy): Bacteria > Bacillota > Clostridia > Oscillospirales > Acutalibacteraceae > Acutalibacter. The sequence continues at coordinate 3,163 of CANTDZ010000027.1, read as the reverse complement.
CTTGGCCACGGCCAGACCCATGGCGATGGCGCCGCCGGCAGCGGCCAGACCTACGGCGATAGCGGCGGCGATAGCCTTGGTGCCGATGCTGTTATCTGCGGCGGCCTGGGCGGCCTCGGGGCCTTCAGCGGCCAGGGCGGGCATTCCGATGCAGAGCATCAGCAGAACGGTCAAGAGTACGGTGCAGATAGTCCTTTTGTGACGGAACAAGTTTTTCATGATGATATGCCTCCTCAAGGTTTTGGTTAATTTGCTTTTGCCTTTTTTACTTTGTGGGCGGGTTCGGAGACCTCCCCGTAGTAGAGGGCGGTCAGCATGGTCAGCACGTAGGTCTGGATGATGGCGTGCAGCAGGGTGAACAGCACGCCCACGATCACAGGCAGCACGAAGCTGAGGTGTAAGTAATAGTAGACGAGCTCCGTTACCAGCAGGCCGCTCAAGAGAGCGCCGAAAAGGCGGAAGCTCATGGAGATGGGTAAGGAGAACTCCTTCAGGGTTTTGCCGATGCCCCCGGCCCCGTTGCCGGCAATGCCGCCGGAAAGGATGACCAGGTACGACAGCACCCCCAGCCCGATGGCCGCGTTAACGTCCGAGAGGGGGGCCGGCAGGGTGATGGGCTGGCCGTGGGTGGTGGTGGCCTGCAGGCCCAAAAGCTCAAAGAGCGTGCCCACGAAGATGTAAGCCCCGGCGCCAAAAATGTAAGCCCCCAAGAATCCGTTGCGGTGGGGGCTGTTCTGCTTGGCCATATTGTCGAACAAGCCCACAGCCTCCTCGATCACCAGCTGGAATTTGCCCGGGATCAGCTTGAACCTCGGGATGGCGAAAATGCGGATCAGCGCGGCCAGCACCAGCAATATGGCCGTCACCGTGAACGCCGAGATCAAAGCCGGGTTCACCGCTTTCCCGCCCAGGAATGGGATTTGGTTCTCGCTGTGCAGCACCGCGTCCCGCATGGCTTCCTGCACGCTCTCCGCCCGGCCGTGGTATCCGGCCAGGAGCGAAGCTGCCAGCAGAAGCAAAATCGCCACGGCACACACAGCTAAACCTTTCTTATGTTTGCCCATTGCGCACTTCCTTTCTGCAGGGTCTAGAATAAATACCATGCAGAATTATAGCGCTATTCCCCTCCAATGTCAAGGCTGGCGCGGTTCTTGGGGAAAAATAAAAATCCCTGCAAAAAACTATACATTTTTGCAAGGGAAGCATCCGATTATTTTTTGGTAAATTATAACATAAGCTTTCTCGTTTTGCAAGGCTTTCCTGACCCGCCTTATGCATTTTGATAGAAGAAAACCGGCCAGTCTGTAATTTAAAAATGTATACGTTTTTGAAGTGGGGGTTCCGAAACAGGAGGAACGATGAAGATGAGAAAACGCATACTTTCCGCGGCCCTGGCAGTCCTTTTGATGCTTACCTGCCTGCCCCTGGCCGCAGTCGCTGACGAGGCCCCGGAAGACACCCCCCAAGATGTCCCCCAGGAACCCAGCGGCCTGCCTGCCCTGGAAATGGAGGAACATATTGTATATATAGAGGGCTCGTCGGACCTGGTAAACCCCGAGGGCAGCCTGTCCCGGGCAGAAGCGGCGAAGATTGTCTGCTCACTGATGAAGGAAGGCGCCACCCCCGACCCCGGGGCCCAGACCGACTTCCCGGACGTGCCGGCCGGCTCGTGGTTTGAGCCCTACGTGAAGGAGCTCACCGGCCTGGGCATCTTCAAGGGGTTCCCGGACGGCGCTTTCGCCCCCATGAAGGCCATCAGCCGGGCCGAGTTCGTGCAGGTGCTCTCCCGGTTCTTCGAGCCAGAGGAATCGGAAATGGTTTTCGTGGACGTGCCCCGGGACCATTGGGCTTTTGAAGCCGTCTCTACAGCCGTGGCAAAAGGCTGGACAAAAGGCTATGGGGACGGCACTTTTGGCCCGACCCGCAGCATCACCCGCGCCGAAGCCATCACCATGGTCAACCGCGTCCTGGGCCGCAGCGCCGACCGGGCCAAGCTGGCCGCCGACGGGAACGTGGTGCGGTTCCTGGACCTGCCCTTTACCCATTGGGCCTATTTCGAAATTATGGAGGCGTCCCTGCCCCACGCGCCGTTCGCAGATGAGGAAGGCAAGGAGTCCTGGACAAGCTATACCGTGCCAGCCGCCCAGCGCAGCACCGGGCCCCAGTATTACGATGGCGAGACCTACTACGTCAACGCCGATGGCCATTATGTGCAAGATGCGGACGTAGGCGTGCTGCACTTTAGGCCCGACGGCCGCTACACCACCGGCGACGGCGAGCTGGACGCCCAGCTGACGCAGATCTTCAAGACCTATTTCAGCGACGACAAAGCGCCCATCGACAACCTCTACACTGCCTACTATTATGTTGCCAACCGTTACGGCTACCGGGCCAACACCTACCTCAAGGACGGCGATGCCGGCTGGGAGAACGCGAAGGCCAAGGAGATGATCCGCAACCGCAAGGGCAACTGCTACAACTACGCCGCCCTCATGACCGTGCTGGCCCGTAAGATGGGGTACCAGTCCCGGGCTTATTCCGGGTGGTTCAAGGCGACCTTCCAGGGATGGGTGTACCACGCCTGGTGCGAAGTCACTGACGCCAAGGGCAGCCGCTTCTTGTGCGACCCCGATCTGGAATCCCAGTTCTGCAAGCGCGTGGGGCTTGACTGGAAGCTCTTTATGGTGCCTTATGCGCAGCTGCCTTTCCAGCTCAGGGAGTTGGGGGTTATTATGAAGTAAAAATAGAAGGAGCGCAGCAGATGATTTCTGCCACGCTCCTTCTTTATTTTTGTGCGATGATTTGTAACAATTCCCCAGGCGTTTTGGCAGGTACTGGGCTTTCAGCCCTCAGAAAACCTTGGTCGCTTGTAGCAATGTAATCCGCCCCCGCCCTAGCGGCGCAGACAGCCAATACAGCGTCTTCATAGTCGCCCATGGGGGTGTTTAGGGCCATGGCGCAGGTGTCGCCGTCAACGGGGGCAACACCAAATACGGAAAGGACACTGGCGACAGCCTCCCGCGCCGCTTCATCTCCGATTCCCCTTCTGGAGATGTAATAAAGATCTGTAATCGTGTTTGCCGACACAATTGGCTCGATATCATCATCTGCCATAGCTAAGAACAATTTTGTTGCCACCATCCTTCCAGGCCGGTCAAGAATA
>CANTDZ010000026.1 GCA_947652665.1 uncultured Clostridia bacterium | reverse complement strand
GCCGTCCTCGTAATACTGGGTGCAGGCTTCGGTGCTGATGGTGAAGCCCTGGGGCACAGGCAGGCCCAGCTTGGTCATTTCCGCCAGGTTTGCGCCCTTGCCGCCAAGGAGCTCCCTCATGGAGCCGTCGCCTTCGCTGAACAGATACACATACTTGTGGCTCATTGGTATCAACCTCCATTATAATGTTCAACCGGACGTAAACCTCCGGGTGACAGCAACTTTCACCGCACGGGCACGCCAAAAAAGCCTGTCCATACGGGCTGCTACCTGAATTATACCAAAGATTTCCCGAAAATACCATAGCAAATTGGGAAGATTTTGAAATATTTTTCTTGCCGGATGGTTTTCGCGCCTTATTTGACGGCAATCGCCTCGATTTCGCACAGCACGCCCTTGGGCAGGGCCTTCACGGCCACGCAGCTGCGGGCGGGCTTGGAGGTGAAATACTGGGCATAAACCTCGTTAAAGGCGGCAAAATCGCCCATGTCGGCCAGGAAGCAGGTGGTCTTGAAGACCTTCGTCAAATCCGACCCGGCAGCGGCCAGCACGGCGCTGACGTTCTCGCAGCTCTGCTTGGCCTGGGCGGCAATGCCCTCGGGCACGGAGCCGTCGGCAGGGTTGACGGGGATCTGGCCGGAGGTATACACCACGCCGTTTACCTCATACCCCTGGGAATAGGGCCCGATGGCCGCAGGGGCCTTGCTGGTTTCCAAAACGTTCATAACACAACATCCTTTCTGGTAAATAATAGGTTTATTATACACTTTAAGAGCGCGGTTGACAAGCCCCGCGCCCATAAGCTATACTGAAAGAAAAAAGGAGTGACCCTCTTGCCTATAGTTGACCTTCACACCCACAGCACCGCCTCCGACGGCCAGTATACCCCCTCGGAACTCGCGGCCAAAGCAAAAGAAACCGGCATCGAGCTTATGGCGCTGACCGATCACGACACCTTTTCCGGCACCCAGGAAGCCATTGCCGCCGGGGAACGCCTGGGCCTGCGCGTTCTGCGCGGGGTCGAGCTCAGCGCCAAAGAATACCGCAACCTGCACATTTTAGGCTACGGCTTTTCCGACGGGCCGTCGCCGCTTGACGCCCTCTGTGAGAAAATGCGCGCCGGCCGCGACGAGCGCAAATACCGCATCCTCGACTTCCTCCGCGGCCAAGGCGTCCCCCTAGACCTCCGCGAGGTGGAGGAGATGGCAGGCGGCGATGTCATCGGGCGGCCGCACTTTGCCCAGGCCATGGTGCGCCGGGGCTACGTGCAGTCCAACCGCGAGGCCTTTGACCGGTATCTCGACACCGACGACTTCCAGAAAATCGAGCGCTTCCGCCCTGCCGCACGGGACTGCGTGGAGGCCATCAAGTCCGCCGGGGGCAAGGTGTCCTTCGCCCACCCCTACCAGGTGAAGCTGGACGACGGCCTTTTGGAAGCCCTGGTCCGCGACCTGAAATCCTGGGGGCTGGACGCCATAGAGTGCTATTACCCCAAGCACACTCCAGAACAGCAGGCGTTCTATTTGAGCCTGGCGGAAAAATACGGGCTGCACCCCACGGGCGGCAGCGATTTCCACGGCGAGAAAGTCAAGCCGGACGTAAAGCTGGCCCGGGTAGAGCTGGATGTAAGCTGGCTTATTTGAACTCCATAGGAGCCTTGTGGCCTTCGGTGTAAGGCTCCCAGCGGGACAGACCGGGGCCGTTGGGGTCGCCGGTCTTCACAAAGTTCGCCCAGTGGCCGGACATGGCCTGGGACAGCTCCCGGTCGTGCTCCTCCCAAGGCCGCCAGCAGCGGGGCAGGGTCTCGAAGACATACCACAGCTCGCTGGAGTGGAACGACCCGGCATTGTCCCCAGGCAGCTTGCGGTCAAAGAAATACAGGTAGGCAGGGGCGCGGCCCAGGTGAAGCTGGTTTTCGCACCAAGCCGCCGTGCCGTCCCGCAGGACGCCGCCGCCAATGTCGTCGCCGGTGCAGCCGATCATGTACGGGATATCGTGGATAGCGCCGCTTTCGGCCAGGTCTTCCATCTGCCCGGTCACCAGCCAGCCGTCCACGTGGGGCCGCCAGCCCAGCACGCCCGGGTCCTGGACAGCGTAGGCCGCCTGCATGAGAGCTTCGGCGGGCACCTGGCGCAGCTCGTCGAGGGCCTGCACGTGCAGGTACTCCATCAGGCGCAGGGAGGGCGCGTGGGCCTGCTCCCGGCTGGGCACCGAGCGCCGGGGAGGCAGCCCCGTCCCGCTTTGCAGGATGGCCCCGGAAACCATGCCTTTAGACAGGGACGAGGAAATGAGGGTCTGCACGCTCATGCACCCGGCCGACTGGCCGCACAGGGTGATGCGATCCGGGTCGCCGCCAAAGGCGCAGATGTTCTCCCGCACCCACTTTAAGGCAAACAGCTGGTCTAATATGCCGTAATTCCCCGAGACGCCCTCGGGGTTTTCTTTTTCCAAATCGGGGTGGGCGAAGAACCCGAAGGCGTTCACCCGGTAGTTTACCGACACCATGACGATGCCCTTTTTCGCAAAGCCCTCGCCGTCAAACTCCTTCTCGCTGCTGCAGCCATGCATGAACGCCCCGCCGTGTATCCAGAACAGGACGGGCAGGCTTTCGCCCTCCTCCGGGGCCCATATATTTAGGTACAGGCAGTCCTCATTGCAGGGGGGCACCATATCGTCGTAGAACTCTTTCCCGTAAAAGTCCATAGATGCCAAGTCGGCCTGGGGGCACCGGGGGCCGAACTCCTTGCAGGGGCGCACGCCCTCCCAGGGAGCTTTCGGCTGGGGGCGCTGAAAGCGCAGCTGGCCTACCGGGGCCTCGGCGTAGGGGACGCCCTTGAAGATCACGGTGCGCCCGTCTTTACTGCGGACGCCTTCCACAGCGCCCTGTTTTGTCTTTACAATCGTTTCCATAAAAATCACTCCTCTTGGATTTCTTCCGGGACAGCGGGAGCCAGCCGGGGGTCGTCGGGGTCGAGCTGCTTTTTATGCAGCCGCTTGCGCACCGATGTGCGGAACAGCCGGTAAATGACGGCGGTCAGCGGCGTGCCCAGCCAGATGCCGGCAATGCCCATCACCCCGCCCCAGAACACCACGGCGAACAGCGTCCACACCGGGGGCAGGCCGATGGACGACCCCACCACCCGGGGATAGATCAGGTTGCCTTCTACCTGCTGGAGAACCACCAGGAAAACCAGGAAGATCAGCGAGTCGATGGGCTTAACCAGCAGCAGGATAATCATGCCCACGGCCGCGCCCACGTAGGCGCCCAAGATGGGGACGAGGGCGCCCAGGGCCACCACCGACGAGATGAGCAGGGCGTAGTCCAGCCCTAAAAGCGTCATGCCGATGTAGCACAGCACGCCTAAAATCACGCATTCGGTCAGCTGCCCCTTGATGAAGGAGAAGAACACCCGGTTGGTGATGGACCCTACACGGGCTAGGTTCCGGGCGGTCTTGTGAGGCAGGAAGGCCAGCAGGGTCGACCGCACGCCCCGCAGAAGCTTCTCTTTGCCCACCAGCATATAGATGGAGAAGATGAACCCCATAATCATGCTGAACACGCCCGACGCCACGTTGGACATGATGCTGACCAAGGAGGACACGAAGTCCGTGGCGGTCTTGGTGACGTTGGCCAGCAGAGAGCTCCAATTAAAGGTTTTCAGGTAATCCTGCACGAAGTCCAGGTCATTTTCCTGTGCAAATTTATTGACCCACTGCATACATTTATTAAAGGTAGCCGGCAGGGTCTTCTGGGCGGTTTCGGCCAGCACGCCCATGGATTCGATGAGCCCCGGCACGATAAAGCAGGCGATAAACAAGATGACCACCAGTACTACCAGGTAGGCCAGCAGCACGGAAAGGGGCCGGCGCAGCTTCTGCCAGGCCTTGCTTTTGGAATCCTGGAAGGGCTTAAACACCACATCCTCGAACAGGTGCACGAACACGTTGAGCACGTAAGCCAGCACAATGCCCCCCAGCACCGGGGCCAGCGTGCCCATAATCATCTGGAACGCCCCCCACACCGCGTCGAACCGGAGGATGAGCAGCACCAGCGCCGCCGCGAAGGCTAAAAGGAACATCCCCGTGCGCAGGACCCTTTTGTCGTCGTGCAGGTTCTTTTCGAAATCACTCCACTTCATGGGGGTCACTCCTTTCCGCCGGGATAGAACCGGCTGGCAAGCTCGGCGGCACAGCCCCCCAGCAGGCCCTGGGCATCTAAAAACCGCAGGATGGTGTAGCGGTCGCGTATCTCCATGGCGTGCAGGACGCTTTCATAAAACAGGTCCCAGCGGATGCCCAAGTCTTTGGGGTTCGCGGCAGCCCCGGCGGCCTCCAGGCAGGCGAGGATGCGCCCCTTGTCCGGCAGTGGGAAACCCTCCGGCAGGCGGCTCCCGGCCAGCTCGTACAGGGACGCGGAGACTACGGCCGCCGCCCCTACGGAGTTCCCGTGCAGGGGATGCTCCTGGCCCCAGCGCAGGGCGTCCACCTCCCAGAAGTGGGAGAAGTGATGCTCGGCCCCCGAAGCCGGGCGGGAGTTGCCCACCATGCCCATGGCCACCCCGGACAAGATGAGGGCTTCGGTCACGTACTGTACGGCCTGCTCGTCACGGGCTTTCAGGCCGGCGGCGTTTTCGGCGCATTTCTCCACCACGTGGGCCATAAGCTGGGCACATTCGTCGCAGTAGTATTCGCCGTTTAGGATTTGCGAGAGCCGCCAGTCCGCCAGCGCCGTGTATTTGCCGATGATGTCCCCGAACCCTGCCGTCAGCATGGGCATAGGGGCTTCTTTTAAGATGCGGGTGTCGGCCAGGATGGCCTGGGGGTACACGCCGGGCTTGGTGATTTTCTGGCCGCCCAGAATCAGCGGGCAGACCGTAGAGGCGTACCCGTCCATTGAGGGCGCGGTGCAGACGACCATATACGGCACCCCTGTGCGGGAAGACAGGAACCGGGCCGTGTCGTTGAGCGTGCCCGAGCCCACCGCTACGATGAGCTTGTCCTCCATTTCCAGATCGGCCAGGGCTTCGCCCAGGGTACGCTCGTCCGGCACCAGGGGCTTGTCCGTTTGGAAGAGCTTGCCGTGGAAGGGGATTCCCGCGCCCTCCAGCAGCCGGCCGGCTTCTTGGGCCGCAGCCTTAAAGGTGTAGGAATCCGCCAGCATGTAGACCGGGCCGCCGCCCAGCTCTTTCACAATTTCCGGCAGCTCGCCCAAACAGCCGCTTGCCACCCGTATTTTCTGGATGTCTACCCTGTGGACGCGCCCGCAGCTGCAGGGGTAGGAAAGCCCTGCAAAGTCCTCCAGGCGCATTTCGGTCAGCTTTTTCATATCCTCGTTTCCCTCCGTTTACGTCTTGGTGATGAAAACCTTATGGCATTTCTGGCAGGTGACCTCTATCTTGCCGCGGCCCTTGGGGGCGCGCAGGTCCTGCCTGCAGTTGGGGCATTTGAAGTAGCGGTAGGTTTTGCGCTCGGCAAACCTGCGCTTTTGCAGGGCAAACCACTTTTTTACGGGGCCCCAGAAACGCATAAAGGCGTAATATTCCCGCTGGCGGGCGGGTATGTTCTTGGAGAACATCCGGAAGATGGAGTAGATGTAGACGGCGTCCCCCAAAAGGGTGATGGGCCAGAAGAATAAGCTGCCGCAAAAGGTCAATACTAACCCCAGGCCCAGCAGGAAGAAGGTAAAGGTATCGGTGCCGTAGCGGCCGTACATGAAGCGTTGGAATTTTTGAAAAAACAAAGTTAACACGACCTTTCTTTTTGTAAGATTAGTATACGCTTCTGCGGGCCGATTTTCAACAGCCGGGGCACGGGCTTCACGATAAATTTACATTTGGCTGTCCGTGCCGGTTGACAATTGCCTTTGCCCGGCGCATAATAAGCCTATAACAAAAAAGGAGGAGTTCCCCATGCCAGAACTCAAAGGAACCAAGACCGAAGCCAATCTGCTTACCGCTTTCGCAGGCGAAAGCCAGGCAAGGAACAAGTACACCTATTTTGCCTCCAAAGCCAAAAAGGACGGCTACAACCAGATCGCCGAAATTTTTGAGGAGACCGCCAACAACGAAAAGGAGCACGCCAAAATGTGGTTCAAGCTCCTCCACGGCCAGATCGGCGACACCCTGCAGAACCTGAAGGAAGCCGCCGACGGCGAGAATTACGAGTGGACGGATATGTACGCCGGCTTTGCCAAGACGGCCCGGGAGGAGGGCTTCCCGGAAATCGCCCACCTGTTTGACGGCGTGGCGGCCATCGAAAAGGAACACGAGGAGCGCTACCGCAAGCTGGCCGCTAACATCGAAAACGGCCTGGTCTTCTCCCGGGACGGCGATGCCATTTGGCAGTGCCGCAACTGCGGCCACATCGTCATTGGCAAGACTGCGCCCCAGGTGTGCCCGGTGTGCGCCCACCCCCAGGCCTATTTCCAGCTTAAGCCCGAGAATTATTGACTTTTCGGCCCTCTTTTGTTATCATAATCGATAAGAAAGGGGGCCGTTTCCTATGCAAAAATACATTTTTCCGCTGCTGTTCGCCCTGCTGCTGGGGGCCATGCTGGCCTCCTGCGGGGACGGCTTTGATAAAGACGGGACGTTTACCTACCTGCTTCCCCAGAACGTCAACACCCTCGACCCCCAGACTGCCTCCGGCGAGTCCTCCTGGATTGTCATAAGCTCCGTCTTTGAAGGCCTCTGCCGCATCGACGAGGACGGCCAGGTGGTCCCCGGCGTGGCGAAAAAGTGGGAGTCCAACGGGGATAACACCGAGTTCACCTTCTATCTCCGGGGCGGCGCCAAGTGGAGCGACGGCACCCCCGTCACCGCCGACGACTTCGTGTTCGCCCTGCAGCGGGCCCTGCGCCCGGAAACGGCTACCCCCTCGGTGGACGACCTGTTTGTACTCAAGGGGGCCCGGCAGGTCTACAACAAGGAGATCCCGGAAAGCAGCCTGGGCGTCTGGGCCAAGGACGAGCTGACCCTGGTGGTCGCCCTGGAAAAAAGCTATGCCGACTTCCCCGCCCTGACCGCCGGCAGCCACTATATGCCCTGCAACCGCGCCTACTTTGAGGAAAGCGCCGGCCACTACGGCCTGAGCTCCGAGTACCTGATTACCAACGGCCCCTTCACCTTCTCCAGCCGCTACTCCTGGGTGACGGATGCCGGCAAGCGCGCCATTGGGCTGTCCCGCTCTTCCAATTACAAAGGGCCCCACGAGGTGCGCCCCGCCGCTCTCAATTTTCTCATTGACTACGACGACGCCCTGCTGGACGACCCGGTCGCGGCCCTGGTAAACGGCAACGCAGACATCCTGACCCTCTCCAGCACCTTGGCCGAGCAGGCCGAGGCCCAGGGCTGCTCTGTGCAGGTATTGGACGACGCGGTGACTGGGCTCCTGCTGAACCCCCGGGCCGAAGCCCTCAGCCACGCCAGCACCCGGGAGATTTTCTTCAAGACCCTGGACCGCCAGTCCCTTTTGGACCGCCGGGAGGACAAGGACAGCGAGGAGGCCATGGGCATCATGCCCAACTGCGTGGTGTGGAACACCTCTCGCTATTACGCCGACGGGGCCCGGCTTTACGCCCAGCAGGACGACACGGTCCTGGAGCGCGTCCCCGCCCTGCTGGAAATGCTGGAGCTGGAACAGATGCCTGCCATCTCCGTTATCTGCCCCGACGACCCGGAATCCGTGGACATTGCCAACGGCTTTTTGATCTCCTGGAACAGCAAGCTGGGCAACGCCTTCAACATTGAGCCCCTCCCGGAGGAGGACATGAAGGCCCGTATCGCGTCCGGCGACTACGACGCCGCCCTCTACACTCTCCGGGCCGGGGGCACCACCCCCTACCAGGTGCTGAAGTCCTTTGAGAGCACGTCCTACCCCAGCCTCTTAGAGGACGAGGCCTTTGACGCCGGCCTGCACAGCCTGAGCTTTGAGCTGGCCTCCTACCGTTCTCTGGAGACGAGCCTTATGGACGGGTATATTTTCTACCCCCTCTTTACCGACAAGACCTACTATGTCACCAGCCCCATGACCCGTGGCATCGCTGCCGCGCCGGATGTGAGCATCAATTTCATTACGGCAAAGAAAAAAGGGTAATATCTTAAAGGAAAAACAGGGCCGCCTCCCCAGGCAGCCCTGTTTTTCTATGTCGATTCAGCTATCCGATTCCAGCAGAGAATCCATGGCGTCCATCAGCGTGTCGATGTTGATGGGCTTCGGAACGTGCCCATTCATCCCGCTGCGGATGGCCTCCTGCCGGTCTTCCTCAAAGGCGTTGGCGGTCATAGCCAGAATGGGGATGCCCGCCAGCTTCCGGTTTTCCAATCCGCGGATGGCGCGGGTGGCCTCGTAGCCGTCCATAACCGGCATCTGCACGTCCATCAAAACCAGCCGGTAATATCCGGGCTGGGACGCCTCCAGCATCTCCACCGCCACCTGGCCGTTTTCGGCGACCTCGATGGTAAACCCGGCCTCCTCCAAAATGGCCGTGGCGATCTCCTGGTTGAGCTCGTTGTCCTCGGCCAGCAGGATGCGCCCGGTGCGCAGGGGGGCCTTTTCTTCCGCCTTATCCTCCGGGGCGTCGACAATGGACTGCAGCGTCCCCCGCAGCTCCGACAGGAACAGCGGCTTGCTGCAGAAGGCCGTTACCCCGGCATCCCGGGCCTCGTCCTCAATCTCCGACCAGTCGTAGGCCGTCAGCACAATGATGGGGGCATCCTCCCCGATCTCCTTGCGAACCCGGCGCGCCACCTCGATGCCGTTCATATCCGGCAGCAGCCAGTCAATGATGTACACGCCGTACTGGTCCCCGCGCATGGCCGCCTGGCGGGTGCGCAGCACGGCCTCCTTGCCGGACAGCGTCCACTCGGCGCGCAGGCCGATCTCCTGGAGCATACACGTTACGCTGTCGCAGGTGTTGAAGTCGTCGTCCACCACCAGCGCCCGGCAGTTTTGCAGCTGGGGTATGGTGGTGGATTCCGGCGCCTCCCCGTCCAGCCTGAAGGTAAAGCACACCGTAAACTCCGTCCCCACTCCCTTCTTGCTCTTGATGTCAATGGTGCCGTTCATCATGTCCACGATATTCTTCGTGATGGCCATGCCCAGGCCGGTGCCCTGGATGCCGCTGATAGTGGAGTTGCGCTCCCGTTCAAAGGGCTCGGTGATGTGCTGGACAAACTCCTCGCTCATGCCGATGCCCGTATCCCGTATGCAGAACTCGTAGTTGGCAAAGCCCTCGGGCGCGCCGGGCTTTTCGGCGATGCGCATGCTCACCATGCCCCCGGCCCCCGTATACTTGATGGAGTTGCCCAGCAGGTTCAGCAGCACCTGGTTCAGGCGCAGGTCGTCGCAGATGATGTTCTCGTGCACTACGTCCACGGTGTCCATATACAGCTCCAGCTGCTTGGAATGCACCTCGGCCAGCACAATATTGCGCAGGCCATGCAAAATCTCCGGCAGGCTGCAGGCCTTTTCCTCCAGCTGCAGCTTGCCGCTTTCAATGCGGCTCATGTCCAGCACATCGTTGATGAGGCTCAACAGATGGTTGCCAGATGTCATGATCTTCTTCAAATACCCCTCCACCTGCTCACGGCTCCCAATGTGGGAGATGGCCAGGGCCGTAAAGCCGATGATGGCGTTCATGGGCGTGCGGATGTCGTGGGACATATTCGAGAGGAAGACGGTCTTGGCCCGGCTGGCCCGGTTGGCCTGCTCCAGGGCATCCTGCAGGAGGGCGGTCTTTTCCAGCTCCTGCTTGGTTTCCTCGTCGATGCTGCGCAGGCCCAAAACAACGCGGTGGCGGTTGGCCTCCTGGTCCAGGCGCACCACCTTCATCTGGAAGTACCGGGGCTCCCCTGTGCCCAGGCAGGCCGTGCGGTAATTGGCGTAGAAAATGGGCCGCTGTGCCAGCTCCTTCAGCAGGTACTCGGGGGAGGTGATTTCCCGCATCATGTCCCGGTCGTCCGGATACACGCAGGTATCAATGTAGGTGGCCATGCACTCGGTAAGGTTCAGAGCGCTCCCAAAGACCTGCTCCAGCACCTCAAACCGGCAGCCAGTTGCCCGCAGGGAGTGCCCTTCCTGGGTGTCCAGGTCAAAGTAGCACACCAGGTTAAAGTCGGTACTCAGGGCGTGGATAAGGGCTTCCTGGCGGTGGCGCTCCCGCAGCTCGTTCTGCTTCTGCTCGGTCACGTCCAGCAAAAAGCGCTGGCACGCCAGTTCGCCGTTCTCGCGTATGAGCTTGATGTTGCCCATGACGTGCAGGACCTTCCCGTCCGGATGCAGCACCCGGTATTCGGCATTGGCGCTGTCGCCCTCGTCTTTTAAGGACAGGATCGCCTCGCGCAGAATGTCCCGGTCCTCCTCCACCACGGAGTCGGCAATGAGATGGAACCCCTGTTCCATCATATCCTCCTGGGACTCGTATCCCAAAATCTCCAAGGCGGCCGGGTTGATGCTCAGCACCCGCGACCCATCCAGCGAATGCACCATCACCCCGCACTCCAGGGACGTGAACAGGGCTTCCAGCGTCCGGCTTTTCTGCTCCAGCTCCATGGCGTAGGCGCGCTCCTTGGTCACGTCGATGCCCACGCCCACCGTGCCCATGACCTGGCCGTTCCAATCGTACAAGGGCGACTTGTAGGTGGTCAGCAGGCGCTCGCCCCCGCCGGTCTTGATCATCTCCTCGGATACGAGGGTCTCCTTCCGGCGCATGACCTCCTCTTCCGATTCAATGCACGCCGGGTCGTCCTCCTCCACGTCCCAGATGTAGGCGTGGCGCTGGCCCTGCACGTCTTCCTTCGTTTTGCCCACGGTTTCGCAGAAGCTGTCGTTGACCATCTCGTGGACGCCGTCCTTGGTCTTGTACCAGATGAGGTTGGGCACGCTGTTGATCGTCGCCTGTAAAAACTGCCGGGCCTCCCAGGCCTTTATCCTTTCCTGGCAGGCTTCCTGCAGGCGGCCCAGGCGGAAGCGCAGCTCCTCCTCCCCCAGGGGGCGCAGCCACACGTCGTCTATATGCGCCGGGAACTGGGGGGCCGCTGCCAGCAGCACCACATACTTTCCTTCCAAAGCCTGGGGCTCCTGGCAGAAGACCACCTGGGCGTCTTCCTGCTTCGGGGCCTCCTCCATATATTCCCGTATGACGGGCAGTTCGGGGCCTTGGGGCCCCATCCAATAAAATTGCACGCGGCAAGTAACCATCGATTCTCACTCCTGTACACGGATAAGGATATACTTTCCTATGTACTATTTTACCAGAATATCCTCCCCCCTGTCAACATAGATATAAAGCGGTAAACTCATTTTAGGGGGGAACGCGATGGCATTTTCAGACAGGGAAATCCTGGCCCGCATTATCGAATGCGAGGCCGGCGGCGAGGGCGAGACCGGGATGCAGGCCGTGGCCAGCGTGGTCATGAACCGCGTCACGGTGACCTACGGCGAATACGGCCGGCTGGACACGGTGCGGCAGGTGGTGTACCAAAAGGGGCAGTTCACCTGCGCCATGGAAACCGTGGGCGGGCAGTACAATATGCAGAACCTTTACAATATGCGCCCTACCGACCTGCACTTCCAGATCGCCGACTGGGCCATTGCCGGGGGCCGCCTGACAAACCTGGGCTTTGCCTTGTGGTTTTTCAACCCTTTTAAGCCTACCTGCCGGGAGAACTTCCCCTCGAACGTAGGCCGATTCGTCATCCGCATCGGCGACCACTGCTTCTACAACCCCACCGAAGCCTACGCCGATACCTGAAAACAACAAAGGAGGCACGATCTATGGACAATAACACACGAGAGCGCGGCCAGAATTCCGCCGCCATGCAGCGCCTGCGCCGCCGGCCCGACTACGCCTGCTCCCCCGAAGGCGCAGGGGAAATGGATAACTTTAAGCATCCGGTGCAGGAGACCTTTGACACGGAAGAGATGAAGGGGTCCATGCAGATGATCCTGTCGGAGAACATAGGCAACTTTGTGGTCATCGAGTTTTTGGTGGGCTCCAATGAGATGATCCGCAAGCAGGGGATGCTCTACTTTGTGGGACGCAGCTTCATCACCCTGTACGACGAGCTGGCCAACAACTTCCTGGTGTGCGACATTTTCTCGGTGCGCTTTGTGTACTTCTATATGCCCGGCGACCGCCCCCGCTATAACTACAACACCCTGCCCCCCATCAGCGGCGAGCCCGGCATGGGCATGATGCAAAACCGCCGCCGGTAGCGTTGTCCTCTTTTCCCCTTCCCGCATAAGATGGGAGGAAGGAGGAAAAAACATGACACAGATCGACCAGTACCGGGAATACCTGTGGGCCATCCTGATGGCCATGGGCATGCAGCTACGCTCCCTGGATTTGGCAGACCCCAAAGCCATCCAGACCGCCGCGTCGCTGATTACCCTGTGGGCCCAGTTTGGCTTCCAGCGGCTCGCGACCGACCCGGCGGATGAAACCCTGGGGGCCGTCAATATCCTCGTCTCGCTTCTGCGCCTTATGCGCCTGCGGCAGGGCGACCTGGAAGCCGGCCTGGACCCCGGCATATAAGAAAGCACCCGGCTGTGAAAACCGGGTGCTTTTGCTTTTTAGTCTAGTTTAAACAGTTTCTTAAAATCCAGCCGCCCCGCCTGGGGGTTCAGCTGGCCCACGCCCAGGAATTCCCGGCCGGGCCCATAGACCCGGCACAGCCCTTCCCCCGCCGGGGCCGGGCGCAGACGGGCCAGGTCCAGCCAGCCGCCGTTTCGGAACCGCGACGCCTGGGCCGGGGACACGGCCGCTTCCGGGCAGGAGGCAAACAGCCCGTCAATGGGCCGCAGGACGCTGGCCAGCGCCCTTTCCGCAGCCAGGGCTTTCAGGCTGTCCAGGGTGTGGGCGTCGGCCAGGGTGAACCCGCAGGCCTCGGTGCGGCGCAGGGCGGACATGGTGCCCAAGGTACCCGCCGCTTCCGCAATGTCCTCGATGAGCACGCGGATGTACGTCCCCTTGGAGCAGCGCACCCGCAGGCTCCCTTGCCGGGCGGCCGGGTCGTAATCCATCAGCTCCAGGGAGTGGATGGTGACCGGCCGGGCCGGGCGCTCCACTTCGATGCCCTTGCGCGCCAGCTGGTACAGCCGCTTGCCGTTTACCGACACCGCCGAGTACATGGGTGGCGTCTGCATAATTTCTCCCCGGAATCGGGGCAGCACGGCCTCCAGGGCCTCCCGCGTTACAGGGGTGCTGTCCTCGGCCACGAGCTGGCCGGTGGTGTCGCCCGTGTCCCGGCGCTCCCCCAGCCGGAACCGGGCCTCATACGTCTTGCCGGTCTCGGGGAGCAGGTCGCAGGCCTTGGCCGCCCGGCCCAGCAGCAGGGGCAGGACGCCCGTGGCCATGGGGTCCAAGGTGCCGGTGTGGCCGATTTTGCGCTCTTTTGCGAGGCCCCGCATCACCGCCACCGCGTCAAAGGAGGTGAACCCCTGGGGCTTGTCCAGCACGATCACGCCGTCCATAAGCCCCTCACTCGGCCATCAGCGTGAACGCAAACGTAAAGTTCTGGGCGTCCAGCCGGTATTTTTCTAAGAGCTCGGGGCCGCAGCTGTTGCTGCCCACACCGCTCATGGCGTAGTCCAGGCACAGGACGGTGTCGCCGCAGGGGGTGAGCTCGTAGTGATGCTTGGCGGCCTTCAGCTGCTCCTGGGTGTAGCGGGAGACGTTCATGGAGAAGGGCCGCTCCGCCGCGCAGGTGAGGGAATTGGCCCCGTCCGACACCGTGCAGCTGCGGCACCCCATGTGGGAGGAATTCTCCTGGGGCATCAGATATGGCTCGAACATCTTGTCCACGGTCTGGGCGTAGACCCCCAGGAGCGCGGCCTGATGCTTGTCCACGTAGCTTTCGGTGGGGCCGTAGCCGAAGTACTCCACAAAGCCGAACTCCTTGGGCAGGAACAGCCGCACGCCGAACCGGGGCAAATACGGGAACGCCATGTCCCGCTGGCAGTGGAGTTCGCAGTCAATGCGCCCGTTGGCGTCCACCGTCCAGGCGGCGGTGATGTCCAGGAACTTCGCAATGGACACCGCCGCGATCCCCAGCCGGCAGGTGATCACCGCGCCGCCGGAAAGCCCCCGGCTGGCCTCCGTGCTGTAGACCTTCACGGTGGGGCGGTCATAGCCTACGGCTGTCCACTTCTTGTCAATATACTGGTCGTTGTCCGTAGGGGCGCGGTAGGTGTTCCACTCCATGGGGCGGGTAAGCAGGGCCCGGTTTTTGTAGGCCAGGCTGGAGAACAGGCCCGTGCGCCGGTCGAACTCGTACCGGAAGCCTTCGCCTGCTATGACCACCATCCGGGGCCCGTCCTCGATGCGCACCTCGCCCTGGGCGGGAGCGTCCAGGAAGTAGGGCTCCTCGCTGAGGATGAGCTGGTCGAAGCCCAGCTCATGCCCGGCCTCCCAGAAGGTGCCGGGTTCCTTTGTAAGGTAGAAGAACGTCAGCGTCACAATGCCGCCCTGGGGGATGTCCAGGCCCTCCAGGGTGACCTCGCACTCCCCGTGGGGCGCGATGCTGGGCAGGCCGCATTCGCCCGACTGGAGGGTTTCGCCGTCCTGGCTGAGCTCATAGCGCAGGGTGAGCAGTTCCCCGGCATCCGTGAAATCCAGGTAATTGTGGAAACGGAAGGTGTTCCCCTCCACCCGCTGGGCGCGCAGGGGACGTATGACGTTCTTGAATTCCAAGAGGCCCGTGTGGGGAGCGCGGTAGGGGTAGACCAGGCCGTCCATACAGAAGTTGCCGTCGTGGGGGAACTCGCCGAAATCGCCGCCGTAGCGGTAGATGGGCTTGTTGTCCGGGCTCTGGCCGCCGTAGACGGCATGGTCGCACCACTCCCACACAAAGCCCCCGCAGAAGCCTGGGTTGTCCATAATGCGCTGCTGGTAATCCTCGGCGTCCCCAGGGCCGTTGCCCATGGCGTGGATATACTCGCAGAGGATGAAGGGCATCCGGCGGCCATGGAGGTTCTCGTCCAGCTCGCCGCCGTTAAAGTAATCGTCGATTTCCTGCACGGAGGAGTACATCCGGCTGTACAGATCCAGCATGGAGAAGTCCGGCGTGCGGGCCTTGTGGTAGGTCAGGAAGTTTTCGTAGTGCAGCAGGCGCGACGGGTCGTACTCTTTCACCCAGCGCCCGGCGGCTTCGAAGTTCTCGCCCCAGCCGCTTTCGTTGCCCAGCGACCAGATTACCGCCGCGCAATTATTCTTGTCCCGTATGACGCTGCGCTTCACCCTATCCAGAATGGCCAGGGAGAACTGCGGGTCATCGGCGGCGTCGGCGTAGGCCTCGTCCCGGTCCCGGCCGCAGCCGCCGTATTTCTCGGCCATGCCGTGGCTTTCGATGTCGGCCTCGGCGATGACATAGAAGCCCAGCCGCGAGCAAAGCTGCAGGAACCAGGGTGCATTGGGGTAATGGCTGGTGCGGATGGCGTTGACGTTGTGGAGCTTCATGAGGGCCAGGTCGCGCAGGGCCTGCTCGCGGCTGATGGTGTAGCCGGTGACCGGGTCGCTGTCGTGCCGGTTGACGCCCCTAAACTTCACAGCCACGCCGTTTACCAGCACCACACCGTCCTTGACCTCAATCTGCCGCAGGCCCACCTGCTGGGCGATGTACTCCTCCCGGGTGTTCAGCACCAGGGTGTACTGCTGGGGGGATTCGGCGTTCCACAAAACAGGGTTGTCGATGACAAAGGTAAAGCGGTCCCGCTCCGGCCCGGCGGTGGCCAGGAGGCTCCCCTCGGGGCTGTAGAGGGTGGCGAAAACGTCCGTGTCGCCGATGGTTTCCAAATCGGCGGTGAGGGTGCACTGGGTGAAATCCTCGTTAAAGCTTTCCTTTATAAAGTAGTCCCACAAAAAGCTCTGGGGCCGGGCCAGCAGGTACACGTCCCGGAAGATGCCGCTCATGCGCAGCTTGTCCTGGTCCTCCAGGTAGCTGCCGTCGCACCACTGGAGAACCAGCACGCAGAGGGTGTTGTCCCCGGGCTGCAGGAGGCCCGTCACCTCAAACTCACTGGTGGAGTGGGACACCTGGCTGTACCCCGCAAACTCGCCGTTTACCCACAGGTAAAAGCAGGAATCCACGCCCTCAAAGTTCAGGAACCACCGGGCGGAAAGGCTCTCCTGGGAGATATCCACATGGCGGACATAGAGTCCGCAGGGGTTTTCGTCGGGCACAAAGGGCGGGTCGGCGGGGAAGGGGTAGCGGATGTTCGTATACATATGCCGGCCGTAGCCCTGGTTCTGCCAGCAGGAGGGCACGGGGATCACGTCCATGTCTTCCTCGTCAAAGCCCAGCTCGCCCTCTGGGGACACGGCTTCTGCAAAGGAATCGTAATAATGGAAAGCCCAGTCCCCGTTCAGGGAGAACAGGCGCCCCGACTGCTCCGACAGCGCCTCCTTCTCCGAGGCGCAGGGCAGATAAAAGCTGCGGTCGGTGCAGGTGCCCACGTGGAGCATCAAGGGGTTTTCGTGAAATTGCATCCAAGGTTGGCTCATAAGTTCAGTTCCTTTCTTATTACCAGTTTGACTTTCCTACCCGAAAGCGATATACTTATCAAGATAAGCTTACACTGAAATCCGGGCGGCGTCAAGCCCGAAGTTTTTTAGAGAGGGGACATTATGGGCATCGAGATCATCCTGACCATCTGCACCGCCGGGGTGCTGTTCTGCTGGGGCGGCAAGCGCTTCCGGGAAGGCACCCTGGACCGGTTTACCCTATGGGCCGTGCTGCTGTTTTCCGGCGCGTTCCTTTTGCGCCTGGGCATGGGCTATGCCACCCAGGGCTATCAGACGGACATCGACGCGTTCAAGTCCTGGGGACGGGTGTTAAACGAGGTGGGCTTCCGCCGCATCTACAGCCAGGGCCAGGACTTTTTCCTGGACTACCCTCCCGGCTACCTCTATGTCTTGGGCCTGCTGGATAAGCTGCGGCTGCTCCTGAACCTCCCCATACAGAGCGATGCCTATACCCTGCTGATGAAGCTGCCCTCCATGCTGTCGGATTTAGCCTGCGCCTGGGTGCTGCTGCGCCTTAGCCGCCCCCGCCAAGGGGACCGCATGGCCCTGTTCCTTGCCGCCTGCTACCTGTTCTGCCCGGCCATCCTGGTCAACTCTACCCAGTGGGGCCAGGTGGACTCCTTCTGCACCGCCATCCTGTTGGCCTCCGTCTTACTATTATATAAGGAAAAGTACGCGGCGTCCGGGGCGCTGTATGGGCTTTCGGTCATCTGCAAGCCGCAGATGCTCATCTTCGCGCCCCTCTACCTGTTCTTTGCCCTCAAGCGCAAAAAGTGGGCGGGGCTGGGCATCGGGATTGCCTGCACGCTGGGAGCGGTGCTCTTAGCCGCCCTGCCCTTTACACAAAACTTTAATTTCCTCTGGCTCATCGAAAAATACCGCTCGACCCTGGAGTTCTACGACTTCTACTCCGTCAACGCTTACAATTACTGGGCGCTCATCGGCCAGAACTGGTGGGCCCTCCCCGGACCGGGCCTGCACAAAACGGCCCTCACCTTCTTCGCCCCGGTGCTGGCGACCCTCTGCTGCGGGGCCGTGCTGTTCCTCTCCAAGCGTAAAGACGCCGTCTTCATCTGCCCGGCGGTGCTCATGGCGGTGATGTACCTTTTCTGCATCAAGATGCACGAGCGGTATCTGTTCCCCATGTTCTTTTTCCTGCTGCTGTCCTTCGCCTTCACCCGGGACAAGCGCCTGCTGTGGGCCTATGGCCTGGCCTGCGCCGTGAACTATTTGAACGTGGCCCACGTCTTCTGGCTTTTCCGGGAGCTGGAAAGCAACTACGACCCCAACCACTGGGTGGTGCAGCTGCAGGCCGGTTTGCAGTTTGTGGCGCTGGTTTACTTCTTCTATGTGGCGGCGTCGGTTTATATTTTCGGCCACATCCAGGAGGGCCCCGTGCGGGAGGCTTCCTTCCGGCCGTGGCGGCTGCCGCAGGACACCAAAATGCTGCGCGCCGACTGGCTCTGCATGGCCCTTGTGACGCTGTGTTATGGTGTGGCGGCGTTCTGGCACTTAGGGGGCACTACCTCCGCCACAAGCCCTTGGACGCCTACGGAAGGCCAGCAGGCCGTCCTGGAAGCGGAACGCCCGGCGGAAACGCTGCACTTCTGCGCCGGAATCGCCCCGGACGAGCGCCATTACGCGGCACGGGTCGGCAGCCAGGTACAGGTGGAAATCAGCCAGGACGGCCGCCTGTGGACGGACTGCGGCACGCTCCCCGAGGGCTACGTGTTCGCTTGGAACCAGTACTCCCTCCCGGCCCCGGCCAAGTTCGTGCGGCTGACAGCGCCGTCTTCCTCCATCGCCTTAAACGAGGTGGGGCTCTCTGACGAGGCCGGGCTCATCCCTGTGTCCACCCAGAACGCGGATGCTGCCGCGCTCCTGGACGAGCAGGCGGCGGTGCCCCTGTACACGTCTTATGAAAACTCTACGTACTTCGACGAAATCTACCACGCCCGTACCGCCTACGAGCACATCCTGGGCCTGGAGCCCTACGAGAACACCCACCCGCCCCTGGGCAAGTATATTATCGCCCTGGGCATCCAGATTTTCGGCATGAACCCCTTTGGGTGGCGGTTCATGGGGACGCTCTTTGGGGTGCTGATGCTGCCTGTCTTCTACCACCTGTGCAAGCAGCTGCTCTCGAAAACCTGGCTGTGCACCCTGGGCACGCTGCTGTTCGCCTTTGACTTCATGCACTTCACCCAGACCCGCATTGCCACCATCGACACCTATGCCGTGTTCTTCCTGCTGCTCATGTACGACTGCATGGCCGTCTTCCTCCGCCGGGACCTTCTCCGGGACAGCTGGAAGCGCTTACTGCCGCCTTTGGCCCTGTGCGGCCTGTTTATGGGGTTGGGCATCGCGTCCAAGTGGACGTGCGTGTATGGCGCGGTGGGGCTGGCGGTGCTGTATTTCGGCAAGCTGTTTATAAGCCTGCAGAAGGAGGCCTTCTCCCCGGAGGCCCTGCGGAAAGCCGCCAAGCTCTGCGGCTGGTGCTGCCTGTTCTTTATTGCGGTGCCCTTTGCGCTGTACTTCTGCGCATTCCTTCCCATGACCACCCTGCCCCACAACGTAGGCCGCCTGTGGCAGACCTTTATAAGCTACCAAGTGAATATGTTCAACTACCACTCCCAGCTGCAGGCCGAACACTACTTTGCCTCCCCCTGGTACGAGTGGCCCCTGGACCTGCGGCCTATCTGGTACTTTGCCGGGGGCGCGGATGGGTCTTACAGCACCATCTCGGCCATGGGGAACCCCCTGCTGTGGTGGGCCGGTCTGCTGGCCCTGCCGGGCGCCGCCGTACTGCTGGCCCGCGACCGCTCCTCCAGCGCCGCCGTCCTCCTGACGGGCTATGCGTCCGTCTACCTGCCCTGGGTGCTGGTGCCGCGCCTGACCTTCATCTACCACTATTTTACCGCCGTGCCCTTCCTGGTGCTGGCCCTGCTGGCCGTCCTGGGGCGCTGCGCGGAAACAAAGTACTTCTCCCGCCCCCTGCGCCTGGGCAGCGGGGAAGACGGCACCCAGGTGGTCGAAATCCGCTTGGTGCCCGTGTTCCTGACGGTCTTCTGCGGAGCTTGCCTGCTGCTGTTCTGGCTCTACTACCCGGTGATTTCCGGCTCCCCCACCAGCCGCGCTTTTGCCGACGCCTTAGAGCTCCTGCCCAACTGGTATTTTGCTTAACAAACGAAAAGGCCAGCGCCTCCATAATCAAGGGCGCTGGCCAATATTTTTACTTGCTGGACGGGCGGTCAGGGTTCCTCTTGCTCATAGCGGAGGAGGTCCCCCGGCTGGCAGTCCAGGGCCTCGCACAGAGCGCACAAGGTCGAAAACCGCAGGGCGGTCACGTGGTTGTTCTTGATTTTCGAAAGGTTCACGTTGGTGATGCCTACCTGTTCGGCCAGCTGGTTGAGAGAGATGCCCCGGTCGGCCATAAGCTTGTTCAGTTCCAGCACGATCTTCCCCATAATGCCTCCTTACACCAGGCCGTCCACATCCTGCTGCATCTGCATACCGGCGGCAAAGCACTGGGACAGGCACAGCATCAAAAGCCCCACAATGGCGTCCCCCAGCTGGGCGCTGACCTCTGCCTTCTCCGGGCCTACCAGCGCCACGGCCACAACGCTAAGCACAAACTTCACCACCGTCATGGAGATGAAGAAAATGCCGATTTCCCGCAGCATCCGCACGTTGTCTTTCTGGAAGGGCGTCTTGCCTTTCGAAAACTTCGTCTGGCCCTGGGTGGTGCGCAAAATGAGGTTGGCGTTGCGGAAAATCCAGCCCATGAGTGACAGAAGGATCGCCCCGCCAATAAGCACCAGGATAAACGCCGGGCGATTGAGAGTGCCGTCCCCATTGCCCACCACCAGGGAAAAGCCGTGTACATTGAATTCCTCATAAGGGGCCACTTCGCCCCATATCAGGCTCATGGGCGTTACCGGGTCTACCAGCACCATCACCAGCGCTACCACCATAGCCACGGCCCCGATGTCGTAGGCGACCTCCACCAGCTTGGTCAGGACGGTAGCGGCCTTGGTCAATCCTTCTTGATGTTTGTCTAAAAATGTCATACTAGGAGCACCTCCATATTTGGGATGCTCCTAGTATACCTCTGTATTTATCGTTTGTCAATAACTTTTTAATGTTTTTCGATAATTACCGTTCCGGCAATACTTCCTGCCGCAGCTTTTCACGGGGACGGAACTGGTACCACAAAACCTCGCTCACCCGCCCCTCAAAGGGCTCGAAGCCGTCCAGGGCCAAGGGCAGGGCCTGGCAGACCCGCTCCGGCTCGTCGATGAGCAGCGTCGTATGGGGCGTCCAGCCCCGGCTGGAGCCGAAATGCTCTTTCAGGGCCAGCAGCTCTCGATTGGTGTCCGGTGCCAGGAAAAGCACCTGCCCCCCGTCAAAGACGCCCACATGGTTAAAGGTGACGGAAAACGCCCGGGTCTGCCGCAAAGCGGCGTCCACGGCGGCGTCGGCTTCCTCCCGCTCGCTGGGCTGGAAGATGCCCAGGGTAATGTGGTGGGGCAAATCCGGGGTCTGCCGACCTACAAGGCCTGCCTGCACCAGCCGCGCCCGCATCTCCTCTATGCGCCGCTGGGTCTGCTCGTCATAGGCCGCCATGGCACACAAAAAAGTTTTATCGCCCATCTTACTTGATTTCCCGGCTCTCGATTTCCGACTTGGCCCTCTCGATGAACTCCTCCACGGAAATCGCGCCCAAATCGCCGTCCTTCCGGTGCCGCACGGACACCTGCCCGGCTTCCTGTTCCTTGTCGCCTACCACCAGCATATAGGGGGTCTTCTGCAGCTGGGCCTCGCGGATCTTGTAGCCCGTCTTCTCGCTGCGCAGGTCGCACTCCACCCGCAGGCCGGCGGCCTCCAGCTGCTTGTGCAGGGCCTTGGCGTACTCGTGGTGGCGCTCGGCGATGGGCAGGATTACCGCCTGCACGGGGCTCAGCCACAGGGGGAACGCTCCGGCGAAATGCTCGGTGATGACGCCGATGAAGCGCTCGATGGAGCCCAGCACCACGCGGTGGATCATCACGGGGCGGTGCTTCTCGCCGTCCTCGCCTACATACTCCAGCTCAAAACGCTCGGGCAGCTGGCTGTCCAGCTGGATGGTGCCGCACTGCCAGGTGCGCCCCAGGCTGTCGGCGATGTGGAAGTCCAGCTTCGGGCCATAGAACGCACCGTCGCCCTCGTTGACCACGAAGTCCTTGCCCATGGCCGTAATGGCGTCCTTGAGGATGTCCTGGTTTTTCTCCCACTCCTCCACGGTGCCAATGTGATCCTCGGGCATGGTGGAAAGCTCGATGGTATACTTCAAGCCGAAGGTGGAATACACCTCGTCAAACAGGCGCACGGTCTCCTGGATGATGTCCTGCATCTGATCGCGGGTCATAAAGACGTGGGCGTCGTCCTGGCTGAAGCACCGCACGCGGAACAAGCCGTGCAGCGCGCCGGACAGCTCGTGCCGGTGCACCAGGCCGATCTCGCCTACGCGCATAGGCAGCTCCCGGTAAGAATGGGGCTCGCTGGCATACACCAGCATGCCGCCGGGGCAGTTCATGGGCTTCACGGCGAAATCCGTCTCGTCGATAACGGTGGTGTACATATTATCCTTATAATGATCCCAGTGGCCGCTGCGCTCCCACAGCTGGCGGTTGAGCATGATGGGCGTGGAGATTTCCACATAGTTATATTTCTTGTGGATTTCCCGCCAGTAGTCCAACAGGGTGTTTTTCAGCACCATGCCCTTGGGCAGGAAGAACGGGAACCCGGGGCCCTCGTCCCGCAGCATGAACAGGCCCAGCTCACGGCCCAGCTTGCGGTGGTCGCGCTTTTTGGCTTCTTCCAGCATCTGCAGGTGCTCGTCCAGCATAGACTGCTTGGGGAAGGAGATGCCGTACACGCGGGTGAGCATCTTCTTCGTAGCATCGCCCCGCCAATATGCGCCGGTGATGGCCGTCAGCTTGACCGCCTTGACCATGCCCGTGCTCATCAAATGAGGCCCGGCGCACAGGTCGGTGAAGTCGCCCTGGCTGTAGAAGCTGATGTTTTCACCCTGGCCTGCGTGCTCGTCGATGAGCTCCTGCTTGTAATCCTGCCCGGCCATTTTTTCTTTGGCTTCCTGGGGGGGCAGCTCGAAGCGCTCCAGGGGGATGTTCTCTTTGATAATCTTCTTGATTTCCTCTTCGATTTTGGGGAGGTCTTCGGTAGAGAGCGGCTTCTCCATGTCGAAGTCGTAATAGAACCCGTTGTCTATAGCCGGGCCGATGGAGAACTTGGTGCCCGGGTACAGCCGGCACACGGCCTGGGCCAGGATATGGGAGGTGGTGTGCCAATAGGCCTTCTTGCCGTCCTCGGTGTCAAAGGTGAGGATTTCCAGCGCGCAGTCCTGCTCCAGGGGGGTGCGCAGGTCGCACACCTTGCCGTCTACGCGCGCGCAGCAGGCAGATTTATACAGGCCCATCCCAATGGACTTGGCCACCTCCGCCGCCGTGATGCCGTTTTCGAATTCCTTCACTTGCCCTTTCAAATCGATCTTTACCATACTGATGCTCCTTTCCCGCCGGGACAAATAAAAATAACCTGCCCCAGCAAAAAATTCTGGGGCAGGCAGCTTTCATAAAAATTTTGAAGCGTCCCGCGGTTCCACCCGGATTCAAAGCGCACAAAAAGACGCGCTTCCTTCATTTAGCCGTAACGGGGCCGTCCGTCTGTCCTTAGCCGGCATAGGCCGGGGTCGGCAGCTGCTCAAAGGTGGTATCCCCGGCCCCGCCGCCGTGGGGGCTTGCAGCCGATGGCTCCCACTCTCTGCCGGCGGCCCTTTGGGCCCGGACGTCCTTATCAACGCATTTTATAAATATTATAGCCATAATAGCACCCCGCCCTGGGTTTGTCAAGAAAAAAATTTAAGAGAAATTTTCCTTTTTGGAAAAGAATAAAGGGGAAGTGCCTTGACAAAGCCCCCATCCCCGCGATACAATATAGACAGAATGCACTTGGTGCTTTATATATTTTTCGCTTATTTCATGGGGAGACCCCCTTCGCTATATAACAATGAAATAAAACAATAATATATGATCGCGTTATCGCCACCATCAGCATTTGTCATGGGGCGTTTTTTTGTCCCCTAAAAATATTACGGAGACCCATATTAAAGGAGGTGCCCGGTTGAACGGGATCGCAGTATGGCTGTGTATCGTCATTGCCGTTTTGGCGGCCGCCATAGCGGGGGCCGTGGCGTTCATGCTTGGGATTGCTTACCGGAAGTCCCAGGCGGAATCCGCCATTGGCTCGGCCGAACAGGAAGCCAAGCGCATCGTGGGCGAAGCCGTGAAAACGGCGGAGGCCAGGAAGAAAGAGATCGTCCTGGAAGGCAAGGACGAAGTACACAAGCTGAGGAACGAGTCGGAAAAAGAGCTGGCGGACCGCCGCAAGGAAATCCAGCACCAGGAGCGGCGCATCCTGCAAAAGGAAGAGACCCTGGAGCGCAAGCTCGAAAATGTGGACCGCAAGGAAGAGCAGGCCAACGAGAAGAACAAAAAGGCCGACGAGCGCCTGCGGGAAGCGGAAAGCGTCAAGAAGAGCCAGTTCGATATGCTGGAGAAAATCTCCTCCTTCTCCCAGGAGCAGGCCAAGGAGTACCTGCTGAAAAACCTGGAGAACGAGCTGGTGCATGAGAAGGCTGTCAAGATCCGGGAGTACGAGCAGCAGGTGAAGGAAGACAGCGACAAGGCCGCCCGGGAGATTCTGGCCCTGGCCATCCAGCGCTGCGCGGCGGACCAGGTGTCCGAAGCCGCCATCAGCGTGGTGCCGCTGCCTAACGATGAAATGAAAGGCCGCATCATCGGCCGCGAGGGCCGGAACATCCGGGCCATTGAAACGCTGACGGGGGTCGACCTGATTATCGACGACACCCCTGAGGCCATCACCCTTTCGAGCTTTGAGCCCGTCCGCCGGGAAGTGGCGCGCATCGCCCTGGAAAAGCTCATTTCCGACGGGCGCATCCACCCCACCCGCATTGAGGAAACGGTGGAGAAGGCCCGGCGGGAAGTGGAAAGCACCATCAAGTCCGAGGGCGAAAGGGCCGTGCTGGAAGTGGGCGTCAACGGCGTGCACCACGAGCTGGTAAAGCTTTTGGGCCGCCTGCGCTACCGCACCAGCTACGGGCAGAATGTCCTGAATCATTCGCTGGAGGTGGCGTTCCTCTCCGGCATGATCGCAAGCGAATTGGGGCTAAACCCCACCACCGCCAAGCGTGCCGGCCTGCTGCATGACATCGGCAAGGCCCTGGACCACGAGGTGGAGGGCAGCCACGTGCAGATCGGCGTGGACGCGGCCCGCAAGTACCGCGAAAGCGAGGCGGTCATACACGCCATTGCCGCCCATCACGGGGACGTGGAGGCCAAGACCATCGTGGCCTGCATCGTCCAGGCGGCAGACGCCATCTCGGCCGCACGGCCCGGCGCCCGGCGCGAGAACCTGGAAAACTACATCAAGCGCCTGGAGAAGCTGGAAGAGCTGGCTTCGTCCTTTGAGGGCGTGGAGAACTGCTATGCCATACAGGCCGGCCGCGAGGTGCGCATCATGATCAAGCCCGAGGTGGTCAGCGACGAGAAGATGACCCTGCTGGCCCGGGAGATCTGCCAGAAGATCGAGGCCGAGCTGGATTATCCCGGCCAGATCAAGGTGAACATGATCCGCGAGAGCCGCGCGGTGGATTACGCAAAATAAAAAGAAACACACAAAAGGTGCGCCCGGAAAGCGCACCTTTGCCTGTTTAGAGAGGGGAACTTATGGTAAACATCCTGTGTATCGGCGACGTAGTAGGCTCCATCGGGCTGCAGTTTCTGCGCAGCAAGCTGCCGGGGCTGAGGAAGCTCAAGGGGGTCGACCTGGTGGTCTGCAACGGCGAGAACTCCGCCGACGGCAACGGCATCACCCCGGCGTCGGCGGAACACCTTTTTGACAGCGGCGTGGACGTGATTACCACTGGCAACCACAGCTTCCGCCGCAAGGAATCCTACAGCTTGTACGACGAGTGCGAAACGCTCCTGCGCCCGGCCAACTTCCCCAGCGCCGCCCCGGGTCGGGGACTGTGCATCGCCGACCTGGGCCGGGTGCGCATCGCCGTTATCAACCTGATTGGCACCCTGTACCTGGAAAGCTACCGCAGCCCCTTCGAGACCTTGGACGAACTCCTGGGGACTCCCGACCTGCCGAAAATCTGCATTGTCGATTTCCACGCCGAAGCCACCGGCGAAAAGCGCGCCATGGGCTTTTATTGCGACGGCAAGGTCACCGGCCTTTTCGGAACCCACACCCACGTGCAGACCGCCGACGACTGCCTGCTGCCCCACAGCACCGGCTACATCACCGACGCCGGCATGACCGGCGCCATCGATTCCGTCCTGGGCGTAAAGCCCGAAACCAGCATCCGCCGCTTTTTGACCAAGATGCCCACCCGCTTCGAGCTGGCCAAAGGCCCCTGCCACATGGACTGCATCCTGTTTTCCGCCGACGAACGCACAGGGCTGTGCACGGGGGTAGAGCGGCTCTCCATTACGTAAGGTCGCGGGGCTTTGCCCCACACCCCACAAACCCTTTTGAAAAAGGGTTTGATCCTAAAACTCGCGTTTTTCCAGCTCCAGTAAAAACCGTTTGGCTTCCAGCCCCCCGCCATAGCCGGTCAAACTGCCGTTTTTGCCGATGACCCTATGGCAAGGAATAATGATGGAGATGGGGTTGTTGTGGTTGGCCATACCCGCCGCCCGGAAAGCCTTCGGCGACCCGGCCAGTGCCGCGATTTCCCCATAACTCCGCGTCTCCCCATAGGGAATGGTCAGCAGCGCGTCCCAGACTCGCCGCTGAAAATCCGTACCCTGGGGCATGAGCGGCAAGTCAAACACCCGCCGTGCCCCGGCAAAATATTCTTCCAGCTGTCCCCACGCCTCTGTTAACAGGGGCGTTTTTTCTTGCACGGCATCCATTTGAACATGGCCGAACAGCAGATGCGTCAGCGCCCCGCCCTCCTGGGCCAAGGTGAGCTCGCCCACCGGGCTCTGCCCATAAAATACGTATTTCATAGGAGCACCCCCACGCAATATTCATCCAACGCCTCGGTCAGCCGGACCGTGCATATCTGCCCACTCAAATCCACCGGCGACGCCACCCGCACCGGCGTATACTCCGGCGTGTAGCCCTCGTAGACGTTCTTTTCCACCGCCTGCTCAAACAGCACGGGGAACTCCTGCTCCACCTGCGCCTGGTAGAAAGCCCGCTGGCTCTCCCTGGTGCAGGCAATCATCTCCCGGCTGCGCGCCTCCTTGACAGCGTTCGACACCTGTCCCGGCGCGTCATAAGCCTTGGTGCCCGGCCGCCGGGAATAGGCGAACACGTGCACCTTGGCAAAGCCGATCTCCCGTACAAACTGGAGGGACTCCGCAAACTCCTCCTCGGTCTCCCCGGCAAAGCCCACCATCACGTCGGTGGTGATGGCACACCCTGGGAACGCCTCCCGCAAATCCTCCACGATCTTCTTGTACTCCTGGGGGGTGTAGTGGCGGTTCATGCGCTTCAGGGTCGCGCCGCAGCCGCTTTGCAGGGACAGGTGGAACTGGGGGCAGAGCTTCTTCTGGGCCGCAAACCGTGCGATGACCTCCGGCGTCAGCTGCTCCGGCTCCAGCGAGCCCAGCCGTACCCGCTGGATGCCCTCGGCCTGGCAGGCGGCTTCTACGGCGTCGCACAGGTGCAGGCCCAGGTCGAGTCCATAGGCTGGCAGGTTGATGCCCGTCAGCACGATTTCCTTGTAGCCGTTTTCCCCCAGGGCCCGGGCCTCGGCGCGCACGTCCTCTAAGGGTTTCGAGCGCACCCGCCCCCGGGCATAGGGGATGATGCAGTAGGAACAGAACCGGTCGCACCCGTCCTCGATTTTGAGGAAAGCCCTCGTGCGCCCCCGCATCCCCTGGACGCGCAGCTTTTCAAAGCGCTCGCCCTTTTCGTGGGGGGCAATGTCCACAATGCGCTGCTTGGTGGAAAGGTACTCCATTACCCGTTCCAGAACCGCCCCCCGGTTGGACGTGCCCAGTACCACGTCGGCCTCTAAAAACGCCTGGGCCTCCTGGGGGAACGCCTGGGGCCAGCAGCCGGTCAGCACCAGCACGGCCTGGGGGTTTTCCTTTTTCGCCCGGCGCAGGGACTGCCGGGCCTTGTGGTCGCTCTGGGCCGTCACAGTGCAGGAGTTGACCACCACCACGTCCGCCGCTTCCCCGTCCCCGGCCGGACGAAAGCCTCCGCGCTCCATCTGTTCCCGCATGGCCTCCGTCTCATACTGGTTTACCTTGCACCCCAGCGTCACGAATTTTACCCGCATAGACACCCTCCTGTGTGTTTTCTGCGAATCATTATAGCACGTTTTTATTCTTTTTCCCACAACAACACGGCTTTTTCCAACATTTTTTCCTGCTCCTCTGGAGAAAGCCCGTCCAAACTGGCATAGTCGTCATAATCCGGGAAGAAGTAGAGCTCTGAGAAGCAGTAATCCCAGTCTTTCGGCGGTTCTGCCACACCCTCGTCAATATACCGTCTGCACATGGGCCGGTAGCGTTCCCAGAATGTAAGGATGCTGGTTTCATAGGGGAATTCCGTAATAGGTTCGGCTCCTATGAATTTCTCCCACCGGGCGCGCAAGTCCTGTCCTAGTGTCACCCGGGAGGCACACAGCAATACCCACTTCTGTTCTCCATCTATGGTCATAGGCATAAGCCTATGGTTCAGGCCATAATG
>CANTDZ010000025.1 GCA_947652665.1 uncultured Clostridia bacterium | reverse complement strand
TACCCATCCTCTCAAGCTATATAGTTTCAACTGCAACTATTATACCATATGCCTGCACGCTTCGCAAGTACCTTCTTGATTTTCGGCCCAAACCCCGCTATAATAGTAGCAAGGAAAGAGAAAAAATCAGAAAGGCTGTGGACTATGAAATACGACGGCATATTATTCGACCTGGACGGCACCCTTTGGAACGCCACGGAAGCCATCGCCGTGTCCTGGCAGATGGCCCTGGAGGACGCCCCGGATATCCCCCGCCCTCCTACGGTGAAGGAGTTGGAGGGCGTAATGGGCATGACGGCAGAACAGCTGATGGCCACGCTTTTCCCGCAGATCACTCGCGAGAGGGGTGCAGAGCTCTTCCAGCGCTGCTGCGAGGTGGAAAATGACTACCTTCTGCATCACGGCGGAAAGCTGTATGACGGCATTGAGGAACTGCTGAAAACCCTCCACGGCCAAGTGCCAACGGCTATTGTCAGCAACTGCAATATTGAGTATGCGCCCTGCTTCCTCAAGGCGCATGGCATGGAGGAGTATTTCACCGACTGGGAATGCAGCGGCCGCACTGGGCTTCCCAAGGGCGAAAATATCAAGCTGGTGGTGGAACGCAACCACTTGAAATCCCCGGTCTATATTGGTGACACGGTGCTGGACTATGAAGCCGCCCAGCAGGCCAATGTCCCCTTTATCCACGCTGCCTATGGCTTTGGCAAGGTGGAGGGCGTGCCCGCAGTACACAAGCCGCTGGAGCTTTTAGAGCTCCTTAAATAAAGCCTTTGCCGATCCTGCAGGAAAGGAGAAACATCCCCGCTTATGAAAACCAGCCTGTTATTTTCCAGCTTCCCGTTTATAGCAAGCGAAAAGGTCACCCTTACCCGCATGACAGAGCTGGACCTCAACGCCATGTGGGAAATCATGGGGGACGAAGAAAACTACCGGTTCGCCCCTACTGCCGCCCTGCGCTCCCCCACCGAGTGCGGCATGAAGCTGCGGCAGATTGAAGCCATGTTCAAGGACAAGATAGCCATTACCCTGGGGATTTACCCCAATGGCCGCGAAAACCGCCTGGTCGGTTTTTTGGAGCTTTACGGCATCGACCCGAAGGTGCAGGCGGTCACGGTGCGGTTCACCTTACATAGGGAGTGCACAGGGATGGGATACGCTTCGTCCGCGCTGCGCGCTACGGTAGAGTATCTATTCAGCACTATCGGGGCCCACCGCATCCAGGCTTACGTGCTGCCCACCAATTATCGGGGCGTGCTGGTGCTGGAGCGCTGCGGCTTCCTCAAAGAGGGCACCATCCGTGAGGGCTTCATTTGGCCGGACAAGGGTATCGTGGATTTGAGCCTCTATTCCCTGCTCCCCACCGACCGGCGCAAAAAAGCCGGCCCGTCCTATTACCTATAAAAAAGCAGCTGCCCTTAACGGCGGCTGCTTTCCTTTTAGTCCCGCAGGAACAGGCCATCCAGCATCTCCAGGCCCGTCTTTGTTTTGAATATGTTTTCCCGGACTTTTTCGATGGCTGGCCTTTCCATGCCGTCCTCGAAGATATTCACCAGGAAATCCGCCTCCACCAGCGCTTGGTAATCCAGCCCGTCAATGTTATCGTAGGTGTGGTGGTGGGCGATCAGGTAGCACACGCGGTCAATGAGGGCCGGGGCATAGCCCAGCTCCTCCAACATTTCCTGGGCAATGGCAGGGCCTTCCTTCTCCTGGTAGGGGCCGGAAGAGCTGCCATACTTTTCCACGCTCACCTTGATGCCAATGTCGTGCACGATGGCGGCGGTCTCCAAGATGTCCAGCAGGGCGGCGGGGATGCCTTCGCCCTCGCCAATGGTTTTTGCGAACCCGTACACCTTGAGGAAATGGTTGATGCGCTTGACGTTGCCTTCCTCATAGGCGCACATTTTCAAAATAAGCGGTGCGGTCTGCATAATGGCTGCCTCCTTATATTTGTATCCAGTAACGGCGTGTCAAACGGCCGTCCTCCTCCACCTTGTTCTCCAACTCGCCGCCGCAGGCTTCGATGGTGCCAGCCGAGGGCAAGTTTTCATCGTCGCAGGTGACCAGCACGCGGGTGAGGCCGCGCTCCCTGGCCTTTTCCAGACCGAGGGCCAGCATATACGGAGCCAGTCCCTTGCCCCGGCAAGTGGGGCGCATACCGTAGCCGATGTGGCCCGCGTAGTGCAGCAGGTAGTCGTTGAGCTCATGGCGCAGGCCTATGGCCCCCAGGATGCGTCCAGCTCTATCTACAAAATAATAGGCGGTCTCCTGCGCCCTTTCTTCCGACGCATGGGTACGCCGGGCCTGGGTATCGTCCAGCCATTTTTCGTAGCTCCGGCCATGCAGGCGCATGGCGCCCGGGCTTACCTCTGTATCCCATTCGTTGTGGTAGGCCAGGCTGGCTTCCTTGCTGACATTTTCCGGCAGCACCAGGGACAGCCCGGCCTCTTTGGCGCGGTTCAGGCGGTACTCGGCGGCGGACATGGAATAGAAGCAGGTGTCCCGGTAGCTGCCGTCGTAGATTTGAAGGGCCCGACGCAGCGTCCCCTCATAGCGAAAATGGCACTTCTCAATCACCCGCCGGGAGCCCTTATTGTCCACATAATGGTCGACGGTCAGCAGCTTTACCCGCAGGCGCTGGAAGGCGTAGTCTATAACAGCCTGGGCGGCTTCGGTGGCAAATCCCTTGCCCCAGTGCTCTTTGGCGATGCAGTAGCCCAGCATCCGGCACTCTGCGCTGGGGGCCCGGTGGGTGTCTGTATGCAGGCCGATGCTGCCTACGATACTGCCCGTGCCTTTTTCTTCCATGGCAAAAATGATGTCCGGGTAGTCTTCCGCCGTCCACTGCTCCAGAAGCTCCCTGGATTCTTCCAAGCTCTCATGGGGCTTCCACCCGGCGTTCGGGCCGACATCCGGGCTGGACGCGTAGAGATAACAAGCTTCTACATCGTCCATCGTCCAAGGGCGTAAGATGAGCCGGTTTGTGTTCAAGTTTTCCATATCGTTTCCTTTCTTACGTGCGGTCAATGGACAGCACGCCTTTGATTTTCGACAGGCGGTCGATGATATTCTGCAGCTGCGGCAGGCCGTTGATGGAGATGGTGGCCGAAATCACCGCGTTGACGCCGCCCTTTTCCTGGCGGGAGTTCAGCGAATGGATAAAGATCTTCATGGCCGAAAGCTGCATGGTCACGTCTGCCAAGAGCCCGGCGCGGTCGGTGGCCACAATGTGCAGGGTGGACTTGAAGTCGTCCTTCACGTCGCCCTCCCAGTAGGCATTGACCCAGCGTTCCGGCTCGGGGCATTGGGTCAAGTCCTGGGGAACGTTGGAGCAGCCACGCTTGTGGATAGACACGCCAAAGCCCCGGGTAATGAAGCCGACAATGTCGTCCCCCGGCAGCGGGTTGCAGCAGCGGGACAGCTTTACCAGGCAGTTGTCCATGCCCTCGACCAAAACGCCGTTGGCCATCTTCTGCTTGTGGGGCGCGGCGGGCGGGGGTGTGAGCATCGGTTCTTCCGGCGTGGCGGACTTGTGCAGGCGCTGGTACTCTTCCTTGATGCGGGGCAGAACCTTCCAAAGTTGTATGCCGCCGTAGCCGATGGCTGCGTACAGGTCCTCCTCCGTGCTGCAGTTGTGGCGCTTGCCCACACTTTCGATCATGTAGGCCATCAATTCGGGGCTCATGGCCATGCCGCTGCGGCGGAATTCCCGCTCCAGTTCGGCCTTGCCCTCGATAATATTTTCGTCGCGTTTTTCTTTCTTAAACCAGGCGCGTATTTTATTCCGCGCTTCGCTGGTGCGCACCAGGGTGAGCCAGTCCCGGTTGGGGCCTTTGCCCACCTCTTTGGTGGTCAGGATTTCGATGATCTCGCCCGTCTTGACCTTATAGTCCAGGGGCACGATGCGCTGATCGACCTTGGCGCCGATCATGCGGTTGCCCACCGCGCTGTGGATAGCGTAGGCGAAGTCGATGACCGTGGAGCCCATGGGCAGGTTGCGCACGTCGCCCTTGGGCGTGAAGACGAAGACTTCTTCGGGGATCAGGTCGCTTTTGATAGAGTGCACCAAGTCGGTGATGTCCTCGCTTTCGGCCTGGTTCTCCAGCATCTGGCGAATCCACGCCAGGCGGTCGTCCATGGAGCGGTTGTCGGCTTGCTTGGCAGACATCCCCAATTTATACTTCCAGTGGGCCGCGATGCCGTATTCCGCGGTGTAGTGCATCTCCCAGGTGCGTATCTGCACCTCGAAGGGCACGCCGGACTTATTGATGACGGTGGTGTGCAGGGACTGGTACATATTGGGCTTGGGCAGCGAAATGTAGTCCTTGAAGCGGTTGGGCAGGGGCTGGAAGGTATCGTGGACGATGCCCAGGACATTGTAGCAGTCCTCGATCGTATCGACGATAACGCGCAAGGCAAAAACATCGTAGATTTCCTCGAAAATCTTGCCCTGGATGAACATCTTGCGGTAGATGCTGTATATGCTCTTGACCCGGCCTTCAATATACACATCGGGCACGGCAGAGCCAATGCGGTCCTTAATCTGCGCTTTCATGCTGGCAATGAACTCGTCGCGGCTCTTGCTGCGGGAGGCCAGCGCCTCCTCTACCTCATGGTAGGCGGATGGGTCTAAATATTTCAGGGAGATATCCTCCATACATTCTTTTACGGTGCGCATACCAAGGCGGTGCGCAATGGGCGCGTAGACCTCCAGGCACTCGCGGGCCTTGTCCCGCTGCTTCTGGGGGGACACGTACTCCAGCGTGGACAGGTTGTGCATACGGTCGGCAAACTTGATGATGATAACCCGGATGTCCTCCGCCATGGCCATGAGCATCTTCCGCAGGTTTTCCGCCTGCTGCTCCTCCCGGGAGGAGTAGGGGATTTTGTCCAGCTTTGTCACGCCGTCAATGAGCAGGGCCACTTCATGGCCGAACTGCGCCACAATGTCGTCTATCGTGCAGTCGGTGTCCTCGACCACGTCGTGGAGCAAGCCAGCCATTACGGATTCAGAATCCATGCCCAGCTCCACCAAAATCGCCGCCACGGACAGCGGGTGGATGATGTACGGTTCGCCTGAGCTGCGCCGCTGTTCCCGATGCTTCTCCTCGGCAAGCTGGTACGCTTCGTTGATGCGTTCGCGGTCGTACTCCTTGCCGCTTTCCGCTATAATCTTCTGCAATTCTTCATAGGAGCTGATCTGGATAATATCCGCCATCTCTAGTCCCTCCTCATTTTATTGCCACGCCGCCAACTTTTTATAAATGGGCGAGGCGAAAATGTCGACCTTGTTCTTTGTGGGCACGACCACGATATAGCTGGCTTCCCCTTTGCTTTCACAGGTGATAAGCCCCCGCTCCTTTAGCATATCCAGCGAAACCAGGAGCCGCCCCAGGCTGGTCCCTTTTTCCTGTAAGGCATCCAACAGCGCCAGGGGACTGGTGCTGCGCCCCTGACGCGCGCCTAAAAGCCTGTATAGTGCCGCCAACTGCCCACGGTCCGGGGCGAGGGCGGCGGCCTCCTCTTTTATCAGAGCTTCCCCCCTGCACAGCTTTTCATACAGACGGTAGCTT
This sequence comes from uncultured Clostridia bacterium, assembly GCA_947652665.1. Lineage (GTDB taxonomy): Bacteria > Bacillota > Clostridia > Oscillospirales > Acutalibacteraceae > Acutalibacter. Next base: position 23,463 of record CANTDZ010000025.1, on the reverse strand, counting down.
TTTATGCAGTCCTCCGGCTCTACGCCTGAGGGTTTTATGTCCCGTATTATGATACTCAGCTGCTCCTCGCCGCGGTACATTTTGGATTCCAGCGTCACAGCCAGGTCGAGCTTTTCCCCAGGGCTGTAGGGAAACTCCTCCGGCTTGACGCGGAAACGCATACAGCGCAGGCTGGTACCATCCCGCGTGAGGGTGAGCCGCAAATGGTTCCCCCCGCCTACCGGCGTGATTTCCCGCAGTTCCATCCCGTACAGCCCAAAAACCGGCTGCGGGCTGCCGCTTCCAAAGGGCTCCAGCGGGGCCAGGGTTTTGGGCAGCTCCGGAGAGAGGATGGAGGGCTTGAGCTTGCAGTCCAGGCGGATAGAGGGGGCCGGCATCATCGGGCACGCTTCGCGCGCGTACTCGTTGATTTTCTCCCGGAACGCCCCCACGCTCTCCGGCGGCATAGTAGCCCCCGCCGCCATAGGGTGGCCGCCGAAACGGGTAAGCAAGTCCGCACAATAGGAGACCGCCTCAAATAGCGAGAATCCCTCGACGCTGCGGCCGCTGCCCCGGGCCTCGGCTTCGTCTTCGGAAATCACGAAGCAGGGCTTGCCGTAACGCTCGGTGACCCGCGAGGCCACAATGCCCACGACCCCGTGGTGCCAGCCCTTCCCGCTGACCACAATGACCCGCGCGTATTTCAGGGCCGGGTCCGATTCGATAGCCGCTATGGCCTGCTGGCTTATCTCCCCTTCGATCTGCCGCCTGCGCTGGTTATCCTCTACAATCTCCGCCGCCATGCACCGGGCAGCGTGCTCCTCTTCGCAGGTGAGCAGCTGCACGGCCCGTTCCGGCGCGCCCATGCGGCCGGTGGCATTGATGCAGGGGATCACGGAAAAGGCCAGCGCCGTCGCGGTGATCTCTTTGGAACTCCCCCCCATTTCCAGCAGGGCCGCGATGCCAGGCCGCCCTCCCTTGCCCAGCATCCGCAGTCCGGCTTGTACAATGGCACGGTTCTCGTCCACGATGGGTACTACGTCGCCGATAGTGCCCAAAGCCGCCAAGTCGCCATATTCGCTGACCACCTGGCTGGCATCGCCGTCCTCCAGGGCAATAAGCAGCTTCAGCACAACCCCGGCCCCGGAGAGCTCGCGGAAAGGGCTGTGGTCATCGGCACGATGTGCGTCTACTACAGCGGCGGCATTGGGAAGGCGGTCGTGGGGGCGGTGGTGGTCGGTGATGACCACGTCCATGCCCAGCTCGCGGGCCAGGTCGACCTCGTCCATAGAAGAAATGCCGTTGTCTACTGTGACGATCAAGCCGACGCCCTGCTCGTGGAGCGTTTCAACTGCGCTGCGGTTCATGCCGTAACCTTCGCCCTCGCGCTGGGGGATGTAGTATATTACGTCCGCACCCATGGCCTGCAAATAAGAATAAAGCATGGATGTGGCGGTCACGCCGTCCGCATCGTAGTCGCCATACACGGCAATTTTCTCGAAATCATCCACAGCCCGACGGATGCGCTCCACGGCTTTATCCATGTCCTTCATCCGGTACGGGTCGGCCAGGGTGCCGCCCTGGGTCAGGCCTTCGATGGCCTCCCGGGTATGGAAGCCCCGTATGTCCAGCAGAATACCCAAAAAGGCGGGCAAGTCGTAATCCTCTGAAAGCCGCGCCGCCCGGTCCTTATTCAGCGCCGCAACCTCCCATTTTTTGATGTTCAAACATACCCACCCCATTTTACAAAATACTATCCCTATTTTAGCATTGATTTCCTTAACTTGCAAGTCCGCCTTTGCACTTTACTTTTTTCTCAAAAAATGGTAGGATAATAAAGTAACAAGCAAAAGGAGGGGACGGCATGGAGGGCTCGCTTACCGGCGCTTTTTTGGCGGCAGGGATGTTCCTGGCTTTTCAGGGCTGCGGCATGATGACAAGCTTTGGCTTCCTGCGCCGCGAAAGCGCCGGGGTACGCCTGCTTTTGGGCAGCGTGCTGGGCAGCTTGATGCTCCAATGGTTCCCGGCCCTGTTTGCTTTTCTTTTTGGGTTTTCGGCTGCTGCCCATGTGCTGGCGCTCCTTTTGGCATTGGGCTGCGCGGGGGCCAGCCTGTACATCGGTAAGAAAGACGGCTTTCAGGATGTCCTGGATATCCCACGGGCGTTTGCGCGGCAGAAATTCCTGTTTGCCGTCCTGCTTTTCTGGGGGTTTTACGTCTATTTGGTTTTCCACTCCTTCCGCTTGGAAAACGGCCGGGTCTACTGCTGCCAATCTACTTACGGCGACATGAGCATGCATCTGAGCTTCATCACGAGCTTAGCCCGCCAGCAGGTATTCCCGCCCGAATATTCCCTTCTGCCCGGCGTGCGCCTTTCCTACCCCTTCCTGTCCGACAGCATCTCCTCCAGCCTCTACTTGCTGGGAGCCTCCCTGCGCCTAAGCTACGCCCTGCCCATGTGCGCCGCCGGAGCCCAGGTCTTTTTCGGAGCCTATCTCTTTTTCCGGCGGATGCTTGGCACAAACGGCAAGGCGGCACTGGCTTTCCTGCTGTTTTTCCTCAACGGCGGCTTGGGCATCTTTTACTTCCTCGGCGGCGAGCCGGGCAACTTTACCCGCATCTTCACGGCCTTTTACCAGACCCCCACCAATTACACGGACGAGAATATCCGCTGGGTGAACGTGATTGCGGACATGATGCTCCCCCAGCGCGCCACCCTTTTCGGCTGGGCTGTCCTTTTCCCGGAGCTTTACCTGCTTTACCGCGCGGTGTTTGAGGGCCAGCGGCGGTACTTTCTTTATGCGGGTATTCTGGCGGGGGCGCTGCCTATGGTGCATACGCACTCGTTTTTGGCGCTGGCGCTGGTGTGCGGGGGGTGGCTGGTCTTCGACCTTTGCCATAGGCTCCAATGGGAAGCCGGGGCGGAGGCCATTGCCAAAGGGGCTATCGTAGCGGGGCTGCCCATTATGTGCCTGCTGAAAGACCTCCTGCGCACCCAGGGCCTGGAGGATTCCCCCTGGCTGCTGGTTTTTGCCAGTGTTGTGATCGTGCTGTGCCTGGCACTTTTATGGGCGCTGCTCTGCTTCTGCTACCGCCGGGGCATACTATGGGAGATCGCCTGCACATGGGGAGTGCTGGCCGGGATAGCCTGCCTGCTGGCTTTCCCCCAGCTTTTTATCTGGACCTTCCGCCAGGCGGGGGCGGGGCAGTTCGTGCGGGGGCACTTCGGGTGGATCACGGGAGCGGACAACTACCTGTGGTTCTATTTGAAAAATCTGGGCTTGGCTGGAATTCTGGCCTTATGCGGCCTGCTGACCTGCCAGACCGAACGCTTTGCCCGGTATGTCCCGGCCTTGGTGATTTGGCTGATTGCGGAATTTGTGGAGTTCCAGCCCAACGATTATGACAACAATAAGCTCCTCTATGTGGGCTACGCCCTGCTGTGCTGCTGCGGGGCGGAGTTCGCCGCCAGCCTTTTGGCACGGATAAAGTTTCGGGAAGTCCGCGGCTTCGCGGCAAGCCTGCTGGTAGTTTTGGGAACGGCCTCGGCCGTGCTCTCTTTAGGACGGGAAGCTGTGTCCGAATACGAGCTTTACGGCGAAGGCGCGCTGGCCCTGTGCCAGTATGTGGAGGAGGAATTGCCGCCCGACGCCATTGTGCTTACCGACACCCGGCACAACAACGAAATCGCCGCCTTGACCGGCCGAAACATCGTGTGCGGGTCGCCGTCCTATTTGTACTATCATGGGCTGCCCTATTATGGCCGCGAGTACGCCGTGTCGGAGATGTACATCCGGCCCGAGGCATCGCTGGACTTTTACCGAAGCATCAGGGTAGACTATGTGCTGGTAAGCGATTTCGAGCTCAGTTCCTATCCGGTTGACCAGCCGCAGCTGGACAGGCTTTTCACCCGCGTGTATGACGACGGCGTACGCATCTTATATAAAGTGGAACGGGAGGGGTAGCATGGCAGAGAACCAAAAAACAAGCAGCTTGGCCGACCCCGGCGCGCTGCGGGAGCTGCTGACCCGGCATGGGTTCCAGTTTTCCAAAGCCATGGGGCAGAATTTCCTCATTAACCCCAGCGTCTGCCCTCGTATGGCGGCGGCTTGCGGAGCCGAAGAGTGCGTGGGCGTGCTGGAGATCGGCCCGGGGGTAGGCGTGCTCACCTGGGAGCTGGCGCAGGTGGCGAAAAAAGTGGTGGCCATTGAGTTGGACAGCCGGCTTTTCCCAGTGCTGGAAGAAACCCTTCGGGGGCAGGGGAATGTAGAAATCGTGCAGGGCGACGTGCTCAAGCTGGACCTGCACGCCCTGATTCAAGAAAAGTTTGGCGGGGGGCCGGTCTGTGTGTGCGCCAATTTGCCCTATTACATCACCTCGCCGGTCATCATGGGGCTGCTGGAAAGCGGTCTGCCGTTACGGTCGCTGACCGTGCTGGTGCAAAAGGAGGCCGCCCAAAGGCTGTGCGCTCCCCCCGGCACCCGGGAATGCGGTACGGTGAGCGTATCGGTACAGTACCACAGCCAGCCGGAGCTACTGTTCCAAGTGGGTCGGGGGAGCTTCCTGCCCCCGCCTAAAGTGGACTCGGCTGTGCTGCGCCTGCAGATGCGCGCCTCTCCCCCGGTACAGGTGGCCGACGAGGCCTTCTTCTTCCGCGTGGCCCGAGGCGCTTTCTCCCAACGCCGGAAGACCGCTGCAAACGCAGTCTCCGCCGCCTTGGGCGTGCCCAAACCCCGCGTGCAGCAAGCCCTTCTCGCCGCCGGAGCCAAGGAAAACGCCCGGGCCGAGCAGCTCACGATGGAACAGTTTGCCGCCCTTAGCAACGCCCTGCGGGGGGCGCAATAACAAGGAGGAATCAACATGGATGCCGAACGGAACCTTTTCAAATTTTTGCTGTTTGCCGATGCCGCCGCAATCCTCATCAGTATGGTGGCCGGACCGCTGAACCATACGGCCATTTCCATCGGCGCGGCGGGAAGCGCCATCCTTATCTCGCTGTGTCTCATCGTCTATGGGCTGTATGTGTGGCCAAAGGAACGGTAAAAATAAAAAACACCCTGCTCGCCTGCAGGGCGTTTTTTATTTTATGCCAGCGCTTGCAGCATGGCGCTTACCAGCGACCCAGCCGTTTCGATGCCGCCGGAGCCCTCCTCCACGATCACCGCAAAGGCATAGGGGTACTGGGCGCTGTCGCAGAACCCGACCATCCAACAGTTGGGGTCCTTGCCCTCGCCCACCTCGCCGGTGCCGGTCTTGGCACAGACCGACATCCCGGAAGGGAACAGCCAGTCGCCGTAATAATACTCCACGTCGCTGCGCAAAAGGGACTTTAGCTGGGAAGCCGTCGTGGCATCCACCAGCTTGCGGCTTGCTGGGCTGCGGTCGGAGAAAAGGTCGCGGCCCTCTGTAAGACGGGGCTGGGTATAGGTGCCGCCCTTGGCAATAGCGCCCATGAGGGTCATCATGTGGTAAGGGTTTGCCAGCACCGTATATTGGCCAACTGCGGCCCATCCCAGCTGGTTGGCATTTACATTGGCCAGGTCGATGGTACTTTTTGCCACGGTCACGGTGCCAAAAGCAAGGTTTGCGTTAAAGCCCATCTCCTCGGCTTTCCGTTGCAGGATGTCGCTTCCTATATCGTTGGCAAGCTTTGCAAAATAGATGTTGCAGGAGTTGCCCATGGCTGAATACATATCCTGCGTCCCATGGGATTCGCCGTGCAGGCAGACAATATCGCTGCCGCCGATGTTCTCGCTGCCCCAGCAGTCGTAGGTGCGTTCGTTCCAGGAATCGGGCCACACCTGCATCGCGGCGGCGGCAGTGACGATTTTCATGATGCTCCCGGGCGTGAAGCTGCCAGAGAGGGTGTTGTCTAGGTAGGCGCCCCGGTAGGCGTCGTTTGTTTCGATATCCTCGGGCACAAAGGCAGGGTCAAAGGTCGGCGCGCTGACTTTGCATAAAATGTCGCCATTCTCATAATTATACAGGATCGCCGCGCCGTTATGGCCTGCCATAGCGTTGTAGGCGGCGGTGCAGGCGTTTTGGTCTATGGTCAGATCCAAGCCGCTGGTCATGCTGGTAAAGACCGTCTGGTTCAGCCCCGTGATGAAATTATAGCCCGTAAGCTTGTCTCCCATCACCGACTGCACCCCCGTGCCAATATACCCGGCCGTGTCGCCAATGGTGTGCAGCAAGGCGCGGCGCACCGTGTCGTCCTCGCTGTAAAGGCGCTCGCCGTCCTGGCTGGTAGCCAGCAGATTGCCGTTGCGGTCTTTAATGTCGCCCATCTGCCCGGAGAGGTTGGCGTTATAGGGCTGCATGGCCCATTCCCGGCCATGGAGGAACTGGTTTGCCACCATATACCCCACGCCGCCCAAAAAGACCGCCAGCAAGATATAAAGCACGATTGAGCGGAAGCCTACTGTTTTCATATCCGATCAGCCCCTTTCCGGCCATTTTCTGCAAACCTCTCTGTCAACTGGAAATATCCTCCATATCGTCCCGCCGTTCCGGAGGCGGCGGCTGCGGCCGCGAAGGCTTGCTGTGGCGGCCAGCCGGCTTGCTATAGCGGCGCCCTGCTCCGCTGCTGCTTGGGGGGCGAGAAACGGGGCGGGGCGTATAGCCCGTATCATACGGCATTTCCGAACGGGGCGGCGGGGTGAACTCCCCCGTATTGCGCCCCGGGCGCGCCTGGCTCCGGGACCCGTTTTTGCTGGCCCGGCGGGCGGCATAGGTGCGCTCGTCCGAAGCTTTCAGGAAAGCCATCAGGCCCCAGACGGACATCATGCTGGAGCCGCCGGCGCTGATAAAGGGCAGGGTCACGCCGGTGAGGGGCAGGACGTCGGTAGCGCCAAATACGTTCAGGCAGGTCTGGAAAAGGAGCATCCCGGCGACCGCGCAGGCTCCGATGGAAAAAAACGTCGAACGGCTTCGGGTCACGTCGCTGCGGGCGTAGAAGATGAACAGGGCAATAGCCATCAGGACGACCAGACCCAGCAACAGGCCCTGCTCCTCGCAGAGAGTGCCGAAGACGAGGTCGTTCTCAGCGGCAAAGACCCGAGTTCCACCCAGCCCCCCCTGCCCCAGGCCGATACCGAACAGTCCCCCGCTGGCCATATAGGTGAGCACGCGGGTCTGCTGGTAGCCCAGGCTGTCGTTAACGTACTCCCACACGTGGCCCCAACCGGCAAATCGGTCGGCAATGTAGGGCATGAACTGCAGGATGAGCAGCACGCCCAAAGCCGCACCAGCCAAGATCAAAGCAATGGTACGCACGCTGCCGGAACGCATGAACGCGATAATCAGGAAGCAGGCAAAGAAAATGGCGGCCGTGCCCAAGTCCTTCATAAGGAACAAAAAGCCCATGCAGATACCCGTGAACAGCAGGAATTCCGTGATGTTCTTCTTGGTCTGCAGCCTGTCCAGCGTGGAGGTGCCCACGAAAACGAAGGCTATTTTGATAAATTCAGAGGGCTGCATACTGAACGGCCCAATCTGTATCCAGTTTTTCGCACCATGGTTTTCCGTGCCAATGATAAGGTTGAGGGCAAACAAGAGGATGGCTCCCGCCGCGATGTATAAGCGAAATTTGGAAACCCGGTCCAGGTCGTTCATGAACCAGATGAGGAAGCAGAAAAGCAAGATGCCAATAAACATGGCAATCAGCTGGGTCTTGACGCCCTCCTCGTAGAAGGTGGAAAGCAGCGTGATGCCAATGCCCGAAAGCAGGTAGGCGATGGTCTCGATTTCAAAGCTGACCCGGTGCTGGATGCCAATAGAATAAATATACAGCCCCCAGCCCATGACTATAACAATGAGGGACGGGATCGCCTGGGTGAACGCAAAGGTGCCGTCAGTCAGGCAGGCCTGCAAGGCCATGAGCAGGTGCACCAGGGTCGCCACCACCATCAACTTCATGGGGGACGCGGCCTCCGTGGAAAAACCCTTGAATATGCGGCGGCGGGTTTCCGGCGGGGAATCGGCATTGCGCATGGTGAGGGTCACATCGCCCATGGTGATGGCATCGCCAATGGCCAGGAGCTTCTGCCCCTTGATCTCGCGGCCGTTGACCATCGTCCCGGACTGGGACCCCGTATCGCACACCACCCAGCCTTCCTCCCGGCGCATGAGCACGGCGTGGTCACGGGAGACCGTGGCGTCCGGCAGGCAGATGTCGCAGCTCTTGCTGCGGCCGATGGAGTTTTCCCAATAGAGCACGGGAAAGCGCACGCCGGACGCCTCTTCGCAGAGCATGATAACGGGGTCGCGGCGGCGCTGGCCCTTTTTGAAGGACGTATAGCTGCGCCACACCACGTACAGCGCCAAAACCGGCACGACGGCCCGGATCAGAAGCAAGACAGTGGGCAGCACGCCGGCCTGTAGGAAATCGGTCAGCATTTCCATCATGTGGCTTTCCCTCCTTTTTCAGAATGCGGCCGGGTCACTGCAGGTTGATAACTTCCCCCTGCTTTTTGTAGAGGCTCCCCTTCGGCACGAACCCCCGCACCATGGACAGGGGGTATATACGGCTTTCCGGGCCCACGACCGTGCCGGGGTTCAGGACCGTGCCGCAGCCTACCTCGACCCCGTCGCCCAGCATGGCGCCAAATTTTTTCAGGCCTGTTTCGATGCGTTCCCCGCCTACGCGCACGGTGACCAGGGTTTTATCCGACTTCACATTGGAAGTGATTGACCCTGCGCCCATGTGGGACTTGTAGCCCAAAATCGAGTCCCCTACGTAATTGTAGTGGGGCACCTGCACGCTGTCGAACAGGATCACATTTTTCAGCTCGGTAGAATTCCCCACTACGCAGCCGCTCCCCACCAGGGCATTGCCCCGTATGAACGCGCCGGGGCGCACCTCGGTTTTGGGGCCGATAATGCAGGGGCCCGCGATATAATTGTTGGGGAAAATGACAGCGCTTTTGTGTATCCACACATTTTCCCCTTTTTGCTCGTATTCGTCGGCAGGCAGTGTGGGGCCCATCTGTTTTATGAAGCTGCCAATGCCCGAAAGGGCCTGCCAGGGGTACTCGGCAGCCTCCAGCAGGGGACGGGCGGCAGTGTGGGACAAATCAAATAAGGCGCAGGTGCGCAGGGCGGTCTGATCCATAAGTTTCTCCTTTCGCGGCCTAGCCGGCGGTAAATTGCAGAACCGTGCTGTCAATACTGTCGATCTGGTTCATGTCCAGCTGGAGCTCTCCCGCATCTGTCTGGCGGATATCCAGCGACATAGTACGGGCCACGCCAAAGCGGACGGCCGCTGACTGCTGGCGGCAGAACTCGATGACCTTCGTGACATAGAGCTCCCGGGAATCTACCAGCGGGGCCACAGTAGGCGCAGGAGTGGCGATGGGGCCTTCGTCTTCATCGCTTTCGTCCCCCCAGCCGTCGTCACCCCAACTGTCTTCCTCTTCTTCGTCCTCGTCTTCTTCCTCCTCCTCGGGCTCAGGAGCGTTTGCCGCATCGGCCTCTTGCTGGGCCTGGTCGCGGAGGGCCTGCAGCTGGGCGGCGCAGTCGCTGAAATTGGCGATGGGCGTCACTTCCACCTCGATATAATAGCCGGTGTCGACCTTCTGTTCCTCCCGCACGGTGTATTGGGCCTGCTGAAGGATCTGCGAGAAAATTTCACGCAGCTGCGCCATCTGTTCGTCGGTGGGGGTGAGGGTGTAGGTGTTGCAGAAGCTTACCACGGCGTTTTCGACTGTGGTGGTGTGGTTCTCCGCCGCTACCGCGGCCGTAGCCCCAGCCGCAGCCATGAAGCCCTCGTGGGAGTTGTGATAGCTGCTGTCCAGCAAAGCCTGTATATAGCTGGACACGTCATAATCCGCAAAACCGGGCAGGGGGATGTCGCACCCGCCCATGCAGAAAGCCAGCAGGACTGCCAGCACAAAGGCCGAAATCTTTTTCTTCATGGGTACTCCTCTCTCCCGCTCTTTATTCGTCACGGCCGCAGCACTTCTTGTATTTCTTGCCGCTGCCGCAGGGGCAGGGATCGTTGCGGCCGGGCTTCTTCTGCTTGCGCAGGGGCTGCTTTTTCACGGTCTGATCCCCGGCGGTGCCGGCGCTGGTTTCTTTGGCCACCTGCTCGCGCTTGGGGGCCTCTTTGGTGCGCAGGCGCACGGTAAGGATCATCTTTGCCGTAGTCTCGCGGATGGCAGCGATCATGCCGTCAAACATATCGAAGCCTTCCAGACGGTACTCGACCACCGGATCATGCTGGGCGTAGGCGCGCAGGCGGATGCCGTCCTGCAGCTGCTCCATGGCGTCGATGTGGTCCATCCACTCCTGGTCCACCGTCCGCAGGAGCACCACGCGTTCTACTTCGCGCATGACCTGGGGGGTGAATTCCCGCTCACGCTTCTCGTAGAGGGCGGCGGCCTTTTCCTGCAGCTCCTTGGTGACATCTTCCGGCTTCATGGTTTCCAGCTGGTCTTTGGAGTAGCGCAGGTCCGTAAGGCCCGTGAGCCAGCCTTGGTAGTGCTCCCGCAGGCCGGCGATGTCCCATTCGTCCGGGGTCACGTCGGCGGGAAGGTAAGTGCCCACGTTAGCTTCGATAGACTCGTTTATCATCTTGACGATGGACTCCTTCATGTCCTCGCCGTTTAATACCTGGTCGCGCTGGCCGTAGATGATCTGGCGCTGGCTGTTCATGACCTCGTCGTACTGCAGGACGTTTTTGCGGATGCCGAAGTTGCGGCTTTCCACCTTGCGCTGGGCGCTCTCAATAGCCGTGGAGACCATGCCGGTCTCGATGGGCATGTCGTCATCCACCTTCATTCGGTCCATCATGGCGGAAAGGCGCTCGCCGCCAAAGAGGCGCATCAGGTCGTCCTCCAGGGCGATATAGAAGCGGCTCTTGCCCGGGTCGCCCTGACGGCCCGCACGGCCGCGCAGCTGGTTGTCAATACGCCGGGATTCGTGGCGCTCGGTGCCGATGATATAGAGGCCGCCTAAGCGCCGCACTTCCTCGGCTTCGGGGGCGATCTCCTCCTTGTATTTCTGGTTGAGCTTGGCGAAGGTTTCCCTGGCTTCCAGGATGGCTTCGTCCTGGGTGTGGCTGTAGGCGGTGGCTTCTACTAAAAGTTCCTCAGCGTAGCCCATTTTGCGCATTTCGGCCTTGGCCATGAACTCCGCGTTGCCGCCCAGCAGGATATCCGTACCACGGCCTGCCATGTTGGTGGCAATGGTGACAGCCCCCCTGCGCCCGGCCTGGGCCACGATCTGGGCTTCTTTTTCGTGGAACTTGGCGTTCAAGACCTGGTGCTTCACGCCCCGCTGGCGAAGCATCTTGCTGAGCACCTCGGACTTCTCGATGGTGATGGTGCCCACCAGCACCGGCTGGCCCTTTTCGTGGTGCTCCACAATGTCGTCGATGACCGCCTTGAACTTGGCGTCTACCGTCTTGTAGACCACGTCCGGGCAGTCCTCGCGGACCATGGGGCGGTTGGTGGGAATCTCCACCACGTCCAGGCGGTAAATCTCGGAAAATTCTTCCTGCTCGGTCATGGCGGTGCCGGTCATGCCGGAAAGCTTTTCATATTGGCGGAAATAATTCTGGAAGGTGATAGTGGCCAGGGTCTTGCTTTCCCGGGCGACCTCCACCCCCTCTTTGGCTTCAATAGCCTGGTGGAGGCCTTCGTTGTAGCGGCGGCCAAACATCAGGCGGCCGGTGAACTCGTCGACGATAATGACCTCGCCGTCCTTCACCACGTAATCCTGATCCTTATGCATGATGCCCCAGGCTCGGATGGCTTGGTTCACGTGGTGCTGGATGCGGATGTTGTCAGAATCCGTGAGGTTTTCGATGCCGAAGTAGCTCTCGGCTTTTTTCACGCCCCGGCGGGTCAGGGAGCAGGTCTTGAGCTTTTCGTTGATAATATAGTCGTACTCGTCGTAGATTTCGTCGTTGTCCTGCTTCTCGTCAGTTTCCTTGACGCGGATAGGCTTCAGGGTTTTCGCAAAGGAATTGGCCCGCTGGTACAGGTCATCGGCCTTGTCGCCGCTACCGGAAATGATCAGAGGGGTACGGGCCTCGTCGATGAGGATGGAGTCCACCTCGTCCACAATGGCGTAATGGTGGCCCCGCTGCACCTTGTTTTCCTTGTAAATGACCATGTTGTCACGCAGGTAGTCAAAGCCCAACTCGTTGTTGGTGGCATAGGTGATGTCGCAGGCATAGGCCGCGCGCTTTTCCTCGCTGGACATACCCGTCAGCGCCAGGCCCACCTTGAGCCCCATGAAGTTGAACACACGGGCCATCATCTCGCCCTGGTACTTGGCCAGGTATTCGTTGACCGTGACGATGTGCACCCCCTGTCCTGTCAGGGCGTTGAGGTAGGCCGGCAGGGCCAGGGTAAAGGTTTTGCCTTCGCCGGTCTTCATCTCCGCTATGCGCCCCTGGTGCAGGATGATGCCGCCCTGCACCTGCACCGGGAACAGCCGCAGGGAAAGTACCCGGTCCATGGCCTCGCGGCAGGCGGCAAAGGCCTCGGGAAGGATGTCGTCCAGGGACTCGCCCTTTTGCAGGCGTTCCTTGAGCACGCCGGTCTGGGATTTCAGCTCGTCGTCACTCATGGCTTTATAGGCGTTCTCCAGGCCCAGGACCTTGTCCACTAAAGGCTGTATGCGCTTGAGCTCGCGCTTGCTGTAGTTGCCAAACAGTTTTGTCAGAAGATTATTTGCCAATGGTTTCTCAACCCTTTCTTTTTTCGGCTCTATCCAGTTATTATACCAAATTCTGTGCACACAGTCAAATTAACAAATCATAAACTTGCAAAACAGCAAACCCCAGCCGGGCTGGCTGGGGGCATTGCGTTACATGGTTTCCGGAGCTGTGACTTTGAAAAGGCCCAGGCCGTTTTCCAATACCTGCTTGAAAGCCGTGCACAGGTACAGGCGCGCCGCTGTAAGGGCCGGGTCGTCCCCTTTTACGCGGCAGGCGTTGTAGAATTTGTGGAAAAGGGTCGACAAAGCGGTTACATAGCGGGTAATCCTCGCCGGGTCCATGGCCCGGGCCGCGCCCTCTACCTCTGAGGTGTAGGCCGAAAGCTGGCGGATCAGCTCGATCTCCTCGGGGGCGGTCAGGAGGTTCAGCTCCTCCATGGTGCACTCCCGGGGCGTGATGCCGTCGGCGGCCAGGTTTTTCAAGATGCTGCACACCCGTGCATGGGCGTACTGCACGTAGTAGACCGGGTTCTGGCTGTCCTGCTGGACGGCTAGATCCAGGTCGAAGTCGATGCGGGTGTTGGGCTCGTAGGAGTTAAACAGGAACCGGGCGGCATCCACCGGTACTTCCTCCAGCAGGGTCACCAGGGTGATGGCCTTGCCGCTGCGCTTGCTGGCTTTTACAATTTCGCCGTCGCGCACCAGGCGTACCATCTGCATCAGCACAATCTGCAGGCGGCTGGCGTCTACGCCTAAGGCTGTCAGCGCCCCCTTGAGCCGGGGCACGTAGCCGTGGTGGTCCGCGCCCAGAACGTCGATGGCCACATCAAAATTCCGGGTGACCAGCTTATCATAATGGTACGCAATATCCGGCACCACATAAGTGGGCACGCCGTTGGAGCGCACCAGCACGAAGTCCTCGCTGCCGTACTCTTCCCCCTTGAACCAGACGGCCCCTTCCTTCTCGTAGGTGGCGCCTTTTTCCTTTAGGAGTTCCACCACGCGCCCTACCGCGCCGTTTGCGTGCAGGGTGGATTCGCGGAACCAGTTGTCGTATTCCACCCGGTAGCGGAGCAGGTCGTCGTGCAGGCCCTGGATATTTTTGGGCAGGGCGTAGTCAACCAAAGCCTGCTTGCGGACATCCTCGGCGGCTTCTACAAACTCATCGCCGTATTTCTCCGCAAAGTCTTTCGCGTGCTCCTTGATGTCCTCGCCCTGGTAGCCGTCCTCCGGGAAGGGCACGTTTTCCTCGCCCTTGTAGATTTGCAGGTAACGGGCCTCCAGTGAGCAGGCAAATTTATTCACCTGGTTGCCGGCGTCGTTTACGTAGAACTCGCGCTCTACCTGATACCCAGCCGTCTCCAAGGCGGAGGACAGGGCGTCGCCCAGCACGCCGCCCCGGGCGTTGCCAATGTGCATGGGGCCGGTGGGATTGGCGGAGACGAACTCTACCAGGACGCGCTTGCCGCCGCCGAAATCGCTGCGGCCGTACTCCGTGCCCAGCTTGTGGATGTCCTGGAGCACCTCGCCGTAAAAGCGGGGGGCGTAGGTGAAATTCAAGAACCCCGGCCCGGCGATTTCACAGCTTTGAAAGTAGGTATCGGCCAGGTCGATATTTTTCTGGATGGCTTCGGCGATCTTGCGGGGGGCAGACTTAAATGCCCGCGCCCCGGCCATGGCGGCGTTGCAGGCCCAGTCGCCATGGGCCCGGTCGGCGGGAACCTCTAGGGTGAAGGCCGGAGCCTGGGCTTCGGGGAGCTCCCCCTGGGCCTGGGCTTTTGCGATGGCCTGTTCCACGGCCTCCCGCAATTCTTGGGTGGCTTTTGCTGCCAGCTTTGACATATATTTCTTCTTCCTTTCTCAGAATATCATAAAAATCAGCATCAGGGCGGGTTGGTGCAACAAGTAGATAGGCAGGCTGTGGCGGCCCAAAAACGCCAGAGGCCTTATGCCGGGGCGCAGCTTTTCCATGACGGGCTTGTACCCTACCAGCCGCCACAAAAAGTAGCCGCACAAATACAGGAACAGCCAGGGCACTAAGGGGAAGTAGTCCGACGACCAGAACCCCGGGCCCGGCAGGCCGAAGGGCGTGAGCCACTGGCTTTGATAAAGCCAGCCGGGCAGTTCCATTAGCCGCAGGCCCTCAAAGCCCAGATAGCCGTAAGGCACGCCGCGGGTCAGGAAAAAGAGTACCCCAAAGAGCGACAATCCCAACCAGGCCGGGTAGGGCGGCAGCTTTAACGTCCGCCAGACCCACCAGGTGGCGCATTGGATGAGCCCGGCCACTCCCAGCAGATACAGCACCCCGTACAGGATGCGCTGCTCCGGCATGGCAATCCAGGTGACGGCCGTGACCAACATCCCCGCTCCCAGCACGATAAGGCCGTGCCGCAAAGGCCGCCGGGAAAACCGGAAGCAGAAGCCGGACAGGAAAATAAACCCCCAGCAGATGCCCTGCTGCCACACATAGCCCACGGGGCCCGTGTACCAGTCCAAGGGGATGCCTTTTATATACACCACGTCGTACAGGGCGTGGTAGAGCACCATGTTGATGAGCAGCAGGCCCCGGATAGAGTCCAGGGCGTTGTAGCGGCTTTCACTCAATAGCCCAGCACCCCCCGCAGGGATTCATCGTCCGCTACCCAGTCTTCCACGTTTATCACGCGGTAATGCTCCTTGTCGTCCCGGCACACCACCTGGGCAATGCCCGCGTTGATGACCAGGCGCTTGCACATGGAACAGCAGACAGCGTTCTCCACATAGCCCCCCTGACGGCAGGTGCCCGTCTCAGGGTCGCGCTCCACCATGCGGCCCACCAGGTACAGCGTCGACCCGATCATGTCCCGGCGCGAGGCACAGAGGATAGCGTTGGCCTCCGCGTGGACGCTGCGGCACAATTCATAGCGTTCGCCCCGGGGAACGCCCTTCCGCTCCCGCAGGCAGTAGCCTAAGTCGGAGCAGTTCTGTCGGCCTCGTGGCGCGCCTACGTAGCCGGTGGAGATCACCTCGTCGTTTTTCACGATCACCGCGCCGTAATGCCTGCGCAGGCAGGTACACCGCTGGGAGACAATCTCAGCCAAATCCAAATAATAATTTACTTTATCCCTGCGTTCCAATGTATCCATGAGGCCTCTCCCCTCTGCCCTCACAGGTTTTCCGGCCCGAAGGAGCAGGGCAGCAACTCCTCCAGGGTGTACGTCTTGACCTCTTTTCCGTCAGACAAGGCAATGATAAAGTCCGGCCCGCAGAACTCCCGCATGACCTGGCGGCACACGCCGCATGGGGGACAGAAATCCGCTGGGGCCGTGCCTTCGGGACCGCCCACTACGGCAATGGCCTGGAAATCCCGCCGGCCCTCGCTAACTGCCTTAAAAATGGCGGTACGTTCGGCGCAGTTGGTGGCCGGGAAAGCGGCGTTTTCAATGTTGCAGCCCTCATAGACCGTGCCGTCTTCGCAAAGCAGCGCCACGCCTACGGCAAATTTTGAGTAGGGCACATAAGCCTTCTCCCGGGCGCGCAGGGCCTGCTGTACCAATTCTTTATAGTTTGCCATCATGCCCCTGCCTTTCCGGAGAGGATGATCTTCCCCAGTTCCTCGCGGGTGGGAAGGCCCTCGTTGTCGCTCTTGTTGGTGATCTGGATGGCCCCGATCACATTGCCACGGAACGCGGCCTGCTCCAGGGTCTCGCCCTCGGCCAGAGCGCTGACGACGCCAGCGGCAAAACCGTCGCCCGCGCCTACGGTGTCAACGATTTTTTCAACGGGGAAGCCAGCGGAGACGCCCTTCTTCCCGCCTTTTTCGGAGAAGAACGCGCCGTCAGCCCCCAGTTTGACCACTACGTTTTTTACGCCCATGTCATGATAAAAATCCGCGATGCCCTCGGGGGTGTCGCGCCCGGTAAGCTGCCGGCCCTCGCCGATGCCGGGCAGGACAGTCTCCGCGCCCTCGGCCAAGCTGTTGAGGGTAGCGACCATCTGCTTCGGGTCGGCCCAAAGCTGGGGGCGCAGATTGGGGTCGAAGGAGTAGGGGATGTCCAGCGCCTGGGCCCGATTAATGAGCCGCTTGGTGGCCGAAAGCGCGCTGGGCGACACCGCCGGGAAAATGCCCGTCACGTGAAGGCGCTCACAGCCGTACAAGTCCAAGCCGTCGATATCGTGGGGGGATATCTTCGACGCGGCTGAGCCCTTGCGGTAATAGGCAATGTCCGGGTCGCCTTTTTGGGTGGAGCTCTTGAACATCAGGCCCGTCAGCTCTCCCTCGGCCTGCATGACCAGGTCGGTAGCGATGCCGTTCTGGCGCAGGCCGTTCAATATTTTCTCCCCCATGGGGTCATAGCCCAAACGGGTGCAATAGGCTGGCGTGTGGCCCAGACGGGCCAGGCCCACCGCCACATTATACTCGGCCCCGGCGATGGAGGCGGTAAAGGACTTCACTTCGCTGATGGCCCCGGGCTCGTTTGCCATGAAAAGGCCCATAGGCTCGCCCAACAACACGATCTTCATTTTTGACACTCCCTTTTATGTTTCATTTACTACATTGTTGGCCCATATGCCGGATTTCAGCATGGCGCCGCCAATGATGATCTTCAAAATATCCGCACAGTTGACAAAGAAGAATATCCACACCACGGAAAGGCCCGTGAAGCGGCACAGGCAGAAAGCAATCGGCAGGGTCACCGCCCAGGTAAAGACGCAGTCAAACAGGAAGGTGATGAAGGTCTTGCCGCCGGAACGGATGGTGAAATACGCGCAGTTTACGAAGGAATGCAGGGGCTGGAAGCAGCCGCAGATAATAAGCGTCTGAGTGGCAATAGCCCGCACGGCTTCCTCCGTGTTGTAAATATGAGGGATGAAGGGGGCGCAGGCCACCAGCAGCCCGCCCGTCACTACACAGCTGGCAACGCTGAAGAAGATCACCTTGCGCACGGTATCCTTGGCGCCCTCGATGTCGTTTGCACCCAGCTGCTGCCCAGCCATAATGCCCACGGCATTGCCCATGGTCATCAGGATAATGGAGAACAGGTTGTTGGCCGTGCCGGTTATATTGGTAGCGGCCACGGCGGTAAGGCCCCGGGTGGCGTAGCACATATTGACCATGGCGGTGCCCATGGACCAGAAGGTCTCGTTTAAAAGCAGGGGCGTGCCGGTTATGGCGATCCGTTTGGCCAGCGGCAGGGGCACCCGCATACTCTTAAACGCCCCCTGCAGGAAGACGAACTTCTTTTTCCGGCGCACAGCGTAGACTACCAGGTAGAGCATTTCCACGTAACGGGCAATCACGGTAGCCAGAGCCGCGCCTTGGACGCCCATTTCGGGGAAGCCGAATTTGCCGAAAATCAGCAGGTAGTTCAGCGCCAGGTTCATCAAAATCGAAATGACGCTGGCCACCATGGGCGAGAAGGTCTCACGCATATCCTTTAAGGTGCTGGAGAACACCTGCACAACCATAAACGGCGGCAGGCCCCACAGCATAATGTACATATATTGCTTGGCAAAGTCCAGCGTAGCGGCTATGTCGGCAGGGGACGAGTTTTCCTCATTTAAGTAGAGGTGGAACAGCTGCTCGCCGAACACCAAGAAGATGGCCAGCCCCAGGATGGTCACCCCGACGCCAAACAGCAGCCGGAACCGGAACGAGTGGCGCAGGCCTTCGTGGTCGCCCTTGCCGTAAAACTGTGCGCCAAAAATAGAGGCCCCGGAAAGGCCGCCAAATATAGTCAGGTTAAAAATGAAGATGATCTGGTTGACAATAGCCACGCCCGACATGGGGTTGGTGCCTAAGCGGCCGACCATCACGTTGTCCAGCAGGTTCACGAACTGGGTGATGCCCTGCTGCACGATCATGGGGATGATCAGCGCAATGACCGCCATGTAAAAAGCGCGGTCGCCAATATATCTCTTTCGAAAGTTTCTCATAGCTCTATTTCTATACTCCTTATAAATCTGATAACAATTCAACCGTCAGCTCGTTGTAGCTGGCAATGCAGCGGTTTGCCACCGCTTGGATCGGCTCCCGCAAAAGGGCGTTGCTTTCATCCTCCACCGCTACCACCGGGAAACCGGCTTTTTTCGCCGTCTCCATAGCATAGAGGGAATCTTCAAACACCACGCACTCCCCCGGCTCCGCGCCAAATGCCTTTGCACAGTGCAGGAAAATATCCGGCTGCTCTTTGCCTATGCCGATCTCCGTACAGCTGACAAGAAGCTCTACATGGGGCAGCATCCCCAGGCGCTCCAATGCCGCACGTACGCCTGCTATCTGGGAGGCCGTCGCCACCGCCACCCGGATGCCGTTTTCCCGCAGCAGGCCCAGGAAATCCGCGGCCCCCGGCTTCTCCCCCACCCGGAGGCGGTAGCCGTTAAAGGCGCAGTCGGCCAACTGGGCTACCACTTCTTCGGTAGTGCCGGGCACGCCTAGCTCCCGGTAGAGGTCAGCGCACTGTTCCATACTCAGGCGGTTCATGGTGTGGTGGAGGCCCTCCGGCGCTTTAATGCCCTTTTCCTCCGCGTACTCGTAGGTGATGTCCCGCCACATCTGCATGGAATCCAGCAGAGTGCCGTCCGCATCGAAAATCGCGCATTTTATCACAAAATCTCCCTCCCATCCCCAAAACTGGCGTTAAAAGCTATTATAGCATAAACCAGGCAGAGATTTCAATGGCTAATCGCGCGGTGCAGGCCCCCGGTGAAGATATAGGCGGATCTGGGTCCCCTCCCCCAGGTTCGAGCGTATCGAAATGGGTGTTTGCAGGGTATCCAGAACCCGCTTGGCCAGGTACAGCCCCAGCCCGGTGGAAGTGGCTTCCTTCCGTCCGTTCTGCCCCGTGAACCCCCGCTGGAAGACCCGGGGCAGATCCTCCGGCGCGATGCCGGCTCCTGTGTCCTCCAGGAGCAGCACCTCGCCTTCCTCGGCCGCAATGCGTACCCCGCCTGCCTGGGTATATTTTACGGCGTTGGAAAGCAGCTGCTCCAGCACAAAGAGCAGCCATTTCTCGTCGGTGACCACCCGCAGCTGGAAATCCTCCAAATCAAAGGAAAGCTTCTTATAAATAAACTGGGGCGCAAATTTCTTGGCCGCCGTTGCCGCGATTTTGCGCACATCACACTCTTCCAGGAGCAGGTCCTGCGAGATGGTTTCCAGGCGCAGGTAGCCCAGCACCATTTCTACATAGCGCTCGATTTTGAAAAGCTCCTGGCCCAGGGCGTCGTAACCGGCTTGAGGATGGCTCTGCAAAATCAGCCGCATGGCCGCGATGGGCGTCTTGATCTGATGCACCCACAACGTGTAGTACGCCATCATGTCGGACTGCCGCTTTATATGCTCGGCCTCCGCTTCCCGCAGCTGGCGGTGCAGAAGGCCGATGCCCGAAAACAGCAGGGCCTCGGGCAGGGTGCCTGCCGCTTGCTCCGGGACGGAGAGGGCGTCGAGATTTTCACGCAGTTCCTGAAAACGGCGCACCCGCCTTGCATAGCGCACATAGCCCGGCACGGCGAAGAGCGCCAGGCAGATCACGCCCGTCACCGTCAGGATATACCACAGGGCGTCAAAGGGCAAGCCATATAGATAAAACAGGAACGCCCCGGCGGCCGTCAGCACAGGGACCGCCGCCAGTACGCCTACGCGTTCTTTTAGATAGGAAGTAAATATCTTCATAGTCCCCTCAGCCTAACTGGTAACCCAGGCCCTTCCGCGTAGTCAAAAGGGCGGGCAGGCCCACCTTCTCCAGCTTCTTGCGCAGGCGCGATACGTTTACGGTCAGGGTGTTGTCGTCCACAAAGCTTTCGTTCTCCCATAAGCGCGCCATCAGGTCCTGCCGGGAGACCAGGTGCCCGCCGTTCTCCATAAGCATCTGCAATATGCGCAGCTCGTTCTTGGTCAGCTCACATTTCCCCTGGGGGCCGGACAGCTCGGCGGCGGCTAAGTCCACCTGCGCCCTGCCAAAGGCCACGATGTTCACGCTGGGGCCGAAATCGTAGGAGCGCCGCAGAACCGCCTGCACCTTGGCGGTCAGCACGGAAAGGTCAAAGGGCTTGGGGATGAAATCGTCCCCGCCCAGGTTCATGGCCGTGATAATGTTCATGTTGTCCGACGCGCTGGAGAGAAACACCACCGGCACCTTCGAATGCCGGCGTATCTCCCCGCACCAATCGTAGCCGCTTTTATGGGGCAGGCCGATGTCCAGCAGCACCAGGTGGGGCTGAAGCTCGGTGAACTCCTCCAGAACCCGGCGGAAATCCCGGACGGCCTGCACCTCGTACCCCCACATGGCCAGATGCGCCGATACGGTCTGGGCAATCACTGGGTCGTCCTCTACTACAAGGATTTTGTATGTCATACGCCTAAAAGCCCCGCAATCTCCTCGTAGCTGGCGGCTTCATAGGTGTAGGGCGCTTTCCCGATGCTGGCCACGGGGCCGTCCGGGTGGTAATAGAGGGAATCAAGCCCGGCGTTTGCCGCGCCCTGTATGTCGGAGGTAAGGGAGTCGCCGATGACCAGGGAACTGGCCCGGTCTATATGGGGCAGACGGGAGAACACGTAGTCAAAGTAGCGGGGGTCGGGCTTGGCGGCCCCGGCGTCCTCGGAGACGAAATAATCCTTTACAAAACGCATGAGGCCCGAATTGGCCAGGCGGGTCTTCTGAGTGGCGGCGTTGCCGTTTGTCACAATGTAGAGCTCGTATTTTTTCGACAGCTTTTCTACCAGCTCCAAGGCCCCGGGCAGGAGGGCTCCCCCTTGGCCCAGGCGGGTAAAGTACCCTTCGTTGATTTGGACCGGGTCGCCCGTGAATCCCGTTTCAGCCAGGAAATCACGGAAGCGGCCTATATAAAGCTCGGGCTTGGTGCACTCGCCGCGCTCGAGCTTCTTCCACCAGCGGTCGTTGCAGCGGTCGTAGCAATGGAGGTACTCGGGGCTGTAGGGGCGCTGGCTTTCAAAAAAAGCTGCATAGAGTCCGGTAAAAGCGTTGTACATATCTTGGCCGAAATCCAGCAGGGTGCCGTCGGCGTCTAGGAGGAGGGTGCGGTAATCCATGAAGAAGGCTCCTTTCGAGGTATGTCCCACCCGCGCCGCGCATAAAGTATAAGGGGCGCAAATGCATACGCCCATTGTACTTCAAATCTTTTCCGCTGTCAATGGAGGGGCCGCTTATGAAATGTTTGAATCTGCGCAAGCACTGCTATATATTCTTGTGGCTCTCCCTGGTTTTAGCGGTGGGCATCGTGTGGCTGGCTGGCAAACGGCAGATGGCGGAACCCGCGCTGCCCCCCATGCCGGACTTGGGCCGTGGCGTGGAAGCGGGAAGGGCCATTGACGTAAAAGCGCCCCAGACAAGCCCGGATGCCGGCCTGGCCGGGGTGTGGGTCCCCTATATGTCCCTGGAAACAGCTGAGCATACCCAGACCGCTTTTGAGGACAATTTTAAGCAGATCGCGGAGGAAGCGAAGTCCCTGGGGCTCAACGCCCTCTTTGTCCATGTGCGGCCTTTCAGCGATTCCCTCTACCCCTCCGCCCTGTACCCCTGGTCGCACATCCTCACCGGGCAGCAGGGGCAGGACCCCGGCTTTGACCCCCTGGCCTTTATGGTGGAATACACCCATGGGCTGGGCATGGAGTTCCATGCTTGGATAAACCCCCTGCGCGTAAAGACCGCAGAGACTCCGGCGGCCCTCTCGGCAGATAATCCCTACTCTGCCCTACAGGCGGACTGCCCCTATTATTTCATGGAGTACGGGGGCGGCGTTTATCTGGACCCTGCATATCCCTATGTGCGCAGCCTGATTGCCGACGGGGCGGCGGAGGTCGCGGAAAAATACGAGGTGGACGGCATTCATTTCGATGACTATTTTTATCCGGCAGAAGACCCCGCCCTGGACAGCGAGGCCTACAGCCTTTATCTGGAAACCGTGGAAACGCCCCTGGGGCTGCTGGAGTGGCGCAGGGCAAATATCAGCGCGCTGGTGGCGGAAGTTTATGAGAAGGTCAAGCGTGCAAGGCCCGGGGCCGTGTTTGGCATTTCGCCCCAGGGGAACATCGAGAATGATGAAAACATGGGCGCCGACGTGCGGGCCTGGTGCGCGTCGCCGGGGTATGTGGATTATATCTGCCCTCAGCTTTATTATAGCTTTGAACACCCCGAGCTCCGCTATACCGAGGCCCTGGCCCAATGGATGGCCCTGCCCCGGTATCCGGGCCTGAAAATATACGCAGGGCTGGCCCTTTATAAAGCCGGCACCGACGCCGACGGGGGCACGTGGCTTCTCACGGACGATAATATTCTGCGGCAGATACAGGCCGCAGACGAGGCTGGCTGCAGCGGGATCGTGTTGTATTCTTCTGCGTATTTGCATGCAGAGCAGACCCAGGCCGAGGTTGCAAATTTGCCGTTTATCTTGAGTTGAGCTGCTTTTCTGCTTTTTTATTGAAAAGATTGAAATCGTAAACAGGGTATGGTATAATTTGTGAAGACATTTGACATGCGCACTGGAGCACTGCGTATGGTACGATTAAGACAGAAAGGACAAATTTGCCATGACAAGGAAAATTCAAAATTTAAAAATCCGCTTCAAATTTTATGTTTTGGTGGGAGTTGCGCTGATCGGTATGCTCCTGATCGGGGGTATGTCTTTTATCTTGATGGGCAACATGAATGAAAAGACCAGCGATATCTCAACAAGCTGGCTTCCCAGCGTGGATGTAGCGAGAGATATGACCGCCACGCTGTCCAATGTCCGGCTCAATGAGCTGGGATACCTTACCGCGCTTACAGACGATGTGGCGCAGGCAAGCCTACAGTACATTGAAAAAGAAAAGAATAATATG
>CANTDZ010000024.1 GCA_947652665.1 uncultured Clostridia bacterium | reverse complement strand
TGGTGCCGGTGGCCGGACTCGAACCGGCACGGGTTATTAGCCCGGTGGATTTTGAGTCCACTACGTCTGCCAATTCCATCACACCGGCGAACATTGATATTATACCGGGTTTGGCGCAGAAAATCAAGGGGTTTTCACAAATTTCTGAAAAAATTCACCGATGCTGCCCCAAAAAGAACAGCGCAACCGTACCGGGGCCGGAGTGGGCGCCGATAACCGGGCCGATAAAATTGATGTGGAGGTCCTGGGTGCCGAGCTTCTCGCGGATGCGTTTCTCCACATACTGGGCATCCTCAAGACAGTCGCCGTGGCTGATAAAGACGGTCTGGCCTGCGGGGTCGATGGCGGTTTCGGCCATTTTGCGCACCAGCTCGTCCAGGGACTGCTTGCGTCCGCGCACCTTTGAGACCGGGATCAGATGCCCCTCGTCGTCTACGTGCAGGACGGGCTTGATGCCCAGCATGGTGCCCACCAGCGCCGTGGCGGCTGATACGCGTCCTCCGCGCTTAAGATGGTTGAGGTCGTCTACCGTGAACCAGTGGCACAGATGAAGCACGTTTTCCCGCAGCCAAGCCAGCACAGCGTCCAAATCGGCCCCGGCCTTCTGCTGCTGGACGGCCAGGTACACCAAAAGTCCCTCGCCCATGCTGGCGGAAAGGGAATCGAATACCTCCACCCGCCGCTGGGGGAACTGCTCTTCCAGCGTGCGCTTGGCGATCAGCGCGCTTTGGCAGGTGCCGCTGAGCCCCGACGAGAACGCAATATACAGCACGTCCTGCCCCTTCTCCAGGATGGGCGTGAACGCCTCCACGAACTCCTCCGAGTTGACCTGCGCCGTGGTGGACATGGAGCCTGTCCGCAGTTTGTTATAAAATTCCGTAATGGGCATCCCGCCTTGGGGCACGTCCGGATGGGTCTTGCCCTCCAGCGTGTAGCACAGCGGTATGACCCGCACCCCCAGCGCTCCCACCATTTCCTGGGTAATGTCGGTGGTCGAATCCGTAACGATCTGATAGCCTGCCATAAAAGCGCCTCCTGTCTGTACCAATTTTCCGTTTCGTATAGTATACACGAAAATTTACTCTCTGTAAACTATTTTTTTGCGGTATCTATCCATTAGCTCCCCGTTGTCCGCTATCACCGAAAATTAATAGAATTGTAAGCAGTTTTTGTCCGCAGGAAATTGACATTTTGGCTGGCCCCCGGTATACTATTCTTATTAGAATAGAAGGGGAGTTGACCAGCCTTTGAAGTATATGGAAATTGCAGGCCTGCGTTTTGGCGAGGGCCTGCCGAAAATATGTGTCCCGCTGACCGAAACCCGCCTTCCCGCCCTGCGGGAGGAAGCGGAGTATGTCCGGGTGCTGCCGGCCGACCTTTACGAGTGGCGCATCGATCACTTTGCCGAGGACATCGGCTTTGCGCTGTCCACGCTGGCAACGGCGCTGGCCCCCAAGCCGCTGCTGTGCACGGTGCGTACCCAGCCGGAGGGCGGAGCCAGTTCGCTGGAAGGGCAGCTGTATGAGGATTTCCTCACGGCGCTCTTAGAACGCGGCGGCTTCCAGCTGCTGGACGTGGAGTTCTCCCAAGGCCCGGAACGGGTCGGCAGGCTGCTGGAGCTGGCGGCGGGGAAGGGGGTCGCGGTGGTGCTTTCCAAGCACGACTTCGCGGGTACACCCTCCGAGAACGAAATCACCGGAACGCTTCTGGACATGGCGCGCATGGGCCCCTGCCTGCCCAAATACGCCGTGACCCCCCATTCGCCCGAGGACGTGCTGGCGCTCCTTTCCGCCACCCGCCGCGCCAGTAAAGAGGTGGGCCCCGTTATCACCATGGCCATGGGCCCCCTGGGCAAGGTGACCCGGGTGTGCGGCCAGGCGTTCGGGTCGTGCATGACCTTTGGGGCCGGGCAGAACGCTTCGGCTCCGGGGCAGATCGGGGTGGAGGATTTGCGCGCAGTCCTGGAGGATTTGGACATCCGGCCGTAAAGCGGGGACGAAAGGAGAAAGTCTGTGAAAAACGATATCGATTCGATTTTGGAATCCATGTTCCGGGGCGGCCGCCTCAATTTCCGCTCCACCGGCGACCTGAAGCACGCGCGCCCCACACCGCCTGCCCCGGTAGCCAAGACCGCCGGGCAGGCTTTGGGCGCGGTGGAGCAGGTCAACGACGGGCTTTCGCGCTCCTTGCAGGAGAGCATTGAGCGCCTGACCCAGGAGGCCAAAGCGGACATGGCGGATTTGCAGGCCCAGTTGGAGAAGGACGGCGTGGATACGAAAGCGGCGTCCCAAAACGGCGGAGCGCCTGCGGATTTAGATAAGGCGTTTGAAACCGCCCGGCAGGAAGCGGCGGGGCGCGTGCTGGGCCAGGAAGCGTTCCTGGATGCCCTCACGCTGGCCTACAAGCGGCCCTTTGTGGCCGGGGCGGGCAAGGATGCCCCTCTGTCCCGGACGGCCGTCCTGGGGGCTCCTGGCACCGGGAGGCACAGTGCATTGCAGGCCATGACCGCTTCCCTGGGGCGGCAGGGCGTGCTGAAAAGCCCCAAAACCGCTGTGGTCGACTTGGCGGCGTACAACAACGCGGGTATGGAAAAGCTGTTCGTGCAGGACCTTTATGCGGCCTTGAAAAGCGGCGCGGCGGCGCTCCTGTTTGAGAACCATGAAAAGTGCCATGCTTCGGTGCTGTCCATGGTGGCCGGGTTATTCCGTTATGGGGAGGTAGCCCTGCCCGGGCGCTATGTGGAGCAAAAGGGCATCCTGGCCGACATCGGCACGGCGCTGGCCCCAGGGGCCGTGAGCACCCTCTCGGCAGGGGGGAAGTACCTGTTTTTGCTCTCCAGCCTCAGCGAGGCCGCTTTGGGCGATGCGTTCGGCGCGCCGTTCCTGGCCGCCCTGGACGACGTGCTGTACACCGAAGCGTTCACTCCCGAAGCCCTGGGGGCCATTGCGGAGCAGTCCCTTGCCTCCCTTAGCGAACGCGCCCAGAAGCAGTTAGGCCTTGCCCTGGAGTACGGCCCGGAAGCCGTGGAGGCGCTGGCGGCGTCCTACACGCCCAGCCAGGGGGCGGGGGCCATGGTAGCCCTGGCCGACCGGCTCTATAAGGCGTTCAGCGAGGAGAAGCTGCGCAAGGGGATTGCCGGGCCCTGGCAGGAGAAGCTCACGGCCCAGAGCTTTGAGGAGCTTTCCCGCCCACAGGGGCATACCGTGCAGCAGGCGGCGCTGGCGAAGGTCAAGCAGGAGCTGCAGGACATTGTGGGGCTGGGCTCGGTGAAGGATTACATCCTGTCCCTGGAGGACAATTTCCAGATACAGCAGCTGCGCAAGGAGCGCGGGCTCAAGGCGGATTCGCCCTCCATGCACATGATTTTTACCGGCAACCCCGGCACCGGCAAGACCACGGTGGCGCGGATCGTGTCCCGGTATTTGAAGGCGATCGGGCTGCTTTCGGGGGGACAGTTGGTGGAGGTCACCCGTGCCGACCTGGTGGGGCAGTACGTGGGGCATACGGCGCCGCTGACCCAAAAGGCCATCCAGGCGGCCCTGGGCGGCGTGCTGTTTATTGACGAGGCCTATTCCCTTTACCGGGGCCGCGACGACAGCTTCGGGCTGGAAGCCATTGACGCGCTGGTCAAGGGGATGGAGGACCACCGGGAGAGCCTGGTGGTGATTCTGGCCGGGTACTCCCGGGAGATGGAGGAGTTCTTGACGGCCAACTCGGGTCTGCGGTCGCGCTTCCCGCATATTATCGAGTTCCCCGATTACTCCCCGGAGGAGCTGTGGCGCATCACCGAAGGCATTGTGCGCTCGAAGGGCTACCGCATGGACCCGGCCTGCCAGGAGCCGCTTACCGCTTATTTTGCCCGCATGCAGCAGGAAGGCGACCCGCGTTCCAATGGCAACGGGCGCATGGCCCGCAACAAGGTGGAGCAGGCGGTGATAGCCTGTTCACGGCGGAACGTGAAAATGCCGGAAGAGGCGCGCGATCTGGAACTGCTGCTGCCGGAGGATTTCGAGCTGGGACAATAAAGAAAACAAGCTGCAAGGCGGATTCTTGCAGCTTGTTTTTTTGTGCCTGCAGGTATGTGGTAAAGCAAGTTCACGGGCAAATATGAATTTACTTTTTGTATATTCATTTATACAAAGCGTAGAAATTCGAGCGGTTTCGACGGTCAAAATCACCATGTGTCTACAAATTCTGCACACACATTATATGGTGGTTAAAATGAAGATAACTAGAAAATATTGTCGTATCTTGCATGGGGAACTTTGTCGCGGTTGGTGTTTTCCCCATTTTCCGAGTTTTTTTCGATTTTTTTTACAGAATGTTTTTCTGCTTTTTTACGCGAAAGCCCTTGCAGGAATTCTAAATATGTGGTAAAATTTGTTCACTTCAAAAAATAACGGGAGGTTCGGCATGGAAAAGCAAATAAAGATACTGATATGTTCGGATGACGGCGAATGGGGACGGGAACCCCTGGAAAAAATAAAGCAGCACGGGGGACTCGCACTTTTCGTACAGCGGGACGGGCCTAAGGTCGTGCAGAAAATCCTGGAAGAGAAGCCCGCCGTGGTTGTGATGGACCTGTTCATGCCAGGGCTTGACGCCATTGGTGTGATACACGCGGCGGCCCAGGGACCGGCCTCCGAGCGCCCGATGTACATAGTGACCGCGTCGTACACCACGCCCATTTTAGAGCGGGAAGTTATTGGGGCTGGGGCGGCGTATTTCGCCCTGTCGCCCTACGACAAGGAGGAGATGGTGGAACGCATTTTCTCGCTGAGCTCGCTGCGCGGCCGGCATTTCGATTCGGAGCCCGTCAGCCCGGGCCTCCGGGTGCAGGTGACGGAGATCCTGCACCAGATCGGCGTGCCTGCGCATATAAAAGGTTATCATTATTTGCGGGATTCTATCATCATGGCCATAGAAGACCCGGAAGTGATAAACGCAGTCACCAAACAGCTGTATCCCAGCGTAGCCAAGCGCTACAGCACCACCAGCTCCCGTGTCGAGCGCGCGATCCGCCACGCCATAGAGGTGGCGTGGGACCGGGGCGACGTGGACGTCCTCAACTCCTATTTCGGCTACACCATCCACAACACCCGGGGCAAGCCCACCAACAGCGAGTTCATCGCCATGATCTCCGACAAACTCACCCTCCAGCGCGAGCAGCGTGACGCTGCACCCGCGACGCGGGGACGCTCGCATTCGCTCGCTGGGTAGTGGGGGATTTTCGCCGCGTTGCTTCGCACCGCGCTTACGGGAGCCATCGCGTGACGGCCGTGCTCCCGTGGGCGTGGGGGGAAGCTCCGCCTGCCTGCCTTAGCGGCAATGACAGTATAACAAACCCGGCCGGTGAATCTTGTCGAATCATGGGGCCTATACACATTTTCTTGTAAAAAAACCGTGAACGGGCCCTATATATGGTATGAAAATGTTAGACAAGAATTATACAAGACAACAAATTTTCCAGACTGGATATTTTTTATCGCTTACCTCACAAAAATCCCCCCAGAGCTTATCGCCCTGGGGGGATTGCCATTTGATTGGCAGGGGGTTATCCGCCAAGATAGGCCTTGCGGATTTCTTCGCTGGCCGCCAGCTCCGCGCCGGTGCCGGTCATGACCACATGGCCCGACTCCAGCACATAGGCCCGGTCCGCGATCTGCAGCGCCATTTCGGCATTCTGCTCCACCAGCAGGATCGTGGTGCCCGATTTGTGCAGCTCCGCAATGATGTCGAAAATCTGCTCCACCAAAATGGGGGAGAGGCCCATGGACGGCTCATCCAGCATTAAGAGCTTCGGGTGGCTCATCAGCGCCCGGCCCATGGCCAGCATCTGCTGCTCGCCGCCGGAGAGCGTGCCCGCAATCTGTTTCTTGCGCTCCTCCAGCCGGGGGAACCGGGCAAAGACGTTGTCTAAATCTTCCTTGGATGCCTTGCCCTTGCAGAACGCGCCCATCTCCAGGTTCTCCAGCACGGTCATCTGCAGGAAGATGCGCCGCCCCTCGGGCACGTGGGCCAGCCCCTTGGCGACCATCTTGTGGGGCGGCATCTTGGTCAAATCCAGCTGGCCGCCCTCCCCGTCGCTGTAGGTGATTTGGCCGCTCTCCGGGCGTATCAGGCCAGTGATGGTGTGCAGGGTAGTGGTCTTACCAGCGCCGTTTGCGCCGATGAGGGCCACGACCTCGCCGGGGTTTACCTCAAAGGATACGTCCTTTATGGCGTGTATTTTTTCGTAATAAACGTTTATTTTGTCAACTTTCAGCATTATTCTGCCCCCCTCTTGCCCAAGTACGCCTCAATGACCGTGGGGTTCGAGCGGATGTCCTCCGCCGTGCCCTTTGCGATGACCTCGCCGAAGTTCAGCACGCAGATGCCCTCGCAAATGCCCATAACCAGTTTCATGTCGTGCTCAATGAGCAGCACCGCGATTTGGAACTTGTCCCGGATCTTCACAATGTTCTCCATGAGCTCGGCGGTCTCAGCGGGGTTCATGCCGGCGGCGGGTTCGTCCAGCAGGAGCAGGCAGGGGTCGGTGGCCAGGGCACGCACGATCTCCAGACGCCGCTGGGCGCCGTAGGGGAGGTTCCCGGCCCGCCAGTTAGCCATGTACTCCATGTTGAAGATGGACAAAAGCTCCATGGCGCGCTCGTGGGCTTCCTTCTCGGTCTTCCAGTAGCTGGGCAGGCGCAGGATGCCTTCAATCGTGCTGTACTTCTTTTGGTTGTGCAGGCCGATCTTCACGTTGTCCTCCACCGACAAATTGGAGAACAGCCGGATATTCTGGAAGGTACGGGCGATGCCCATTTTGTTGATCTGCACGGTAGTCTTGCCGTGGGTGTCCATGCCGTTTAGCAGGATGGTGCCCCGGGTGGGGTTATACACCTTTGTCAGCAGGTTAAAGACCGTGGTCTTGCCAGCGCCGTTGGGCCCAATGAGCCCGGCGATTTCCGTTTTGCCGATGGTAAAGTTAAAGTCGTTCACCGCGCGCAGGCCGCCGAAATCCACGCCCAGGTGGCTGCATTCCAGCACGGGCGCGTGGCCCAAATCCCTCTCCGGGATGATGGAATGGCTGGGCACCGGCACCATCTTGCCTTTTTCAAATTTCAGTTCAGGCATCTGCCTCGCCCTCCTTTTCCGCAGATTTTTTGTGGGGCAGCAGCTTCGCTAAGAGCATACGCACCTTCGAGCTGTTTGTGATGAGCATCATCAAAATGAGCACCACCGCGTAGATGAGCATCCGGTAATCGGAGAACTGCCGCAGCCACGTCTCGGGAAGGATGTACAGGACCGTAGCCGCCACAATGCTGCCCAGCATATTGCCCAGGCCGCCCAGCACCACGAACACCAGAATCAGGATGGACGTGTTGAAATCAAACTTGTTGGCGGTAACGGTGTTCTGGCTCAAGGCATACAGAGCCCCGGCAGCACCGGCCATAGCGGCGGAGATCACAAACGCCATGAGCTTATACTTCGTGGCGTTGATGCCCACGCTCTCGGCGGCAATGCGGTTGTCCCGCAGCGCCATGATGGCCCGGCCGGAATGGCTGTCCACCAAGTTAAAGATAATGACTAGGCACAGCATAATAATGATAAATCCTGCGGTCAAGCTGGATATTTTCGTAATGCCCGAAATACCGTTGGGCCCATTGACGATCATCCTGCCGCCCTTGCCCAGGCCGATGTCCGGCTTTAGGAACCCGAAGCGCAGACCGTTGGGGTCGATGCCGATATACAGGTTTGTGACCACTGTCTTAATGATTTCCCCAAAAGCCAGGGTCACGATGGCGAGATAGTCGCCCTGCAGGCGCAGCACGGGCACGCCGACGATCACCCCAGCCGCCGCGGCTAGCAGGGAGCCCACAACCACCGCCACGATCATGCGGCCCCACACAGGCAGGCCCGAGTCCGCCAGGGCCATAGCCGCCGTGCAGCCGGTAAACGCGCCCACGCTCATAAAGCCCGCGTGGCCCAGGGACAGCTCGCCCAGTACGCCCACGGTCAGGTTCAGCGACAGCGCCGCAATAATGTACGCGCACATGGGCACCAGCAGGCCCTGCAAAGCCGAGGGCATGGCACCCGCCGACACCACGGCCATCAGCGCGATATACGCCACGAGGACGATGCCGTAGGTGATAAAATTCTTCCGGGATTTCTTGCGGATTATCAATCGTTTCATAAGCACCTCACACCTTCTCGCTGATCTTTTTGCCCAAAAGCCCTGTGGGTTTTACCAGCAAAATGACGATGAGCACCAGGAACACGATAGCATTAGCCAGCTCGGTAGAAAGGTAGGCGCTGGAGAAAATTTCGATGACGCCCAGCAGGATGCCTCCCAAAAACGCCCCAGGTATGGAGCCGATACCCCCGAACACCGCCGCTGTAAACGCCTTGATGCCCGGCATGGAACCGGTGGTGGGGATGAGCTTCGGGTAGGCCGCGCAAAGCAGCACGCCCGCAATCGCGGCCAGAGCCGAGCCGATGGCGAAGGTCAGGGAGATGGTGCTGTTGATGTTGATGCCCATGAGCTGGGCCGCATCCTTATCCTCCGAGCAGGCGCGCATGGCCTTGCCGGTGCGGGTCTTGCCGGTGAAGAGGATGAGCGCCACCATGATGATAACGCAGGCCCCGATGGTCACTAAGGTCTTGTAGGGGATGGTCAGGTCCCCGCCCAGCTGCACGCCGCCGTTGCCGAAGATGGCCGGGAAGATGCGCGGGTTGGAAGTCCACAGGAGCTGCGCGGCGTTCTGCAAAAAGTAGCTGACGCCAATGGCCGTGATGAGCACCGCCAGGCTGGTCACCTGCCGCAGGGGCTTGTAAGCTAGCTGCTCGATGACGATGCCCAAAACCGTGCACACCAGCACCGCCGCCAAAATGCCCAGGATGGGGGACAGCCCCGCCCCCGAGCACACAAAAAAGCAGATGTAGGCGCCCACCATGATGATATCGCCGTGGGCAAAGTTCAGCATCTTGGCGATGCCATACACCATCGTGTAGCCCAGGGCTATGATGGCGTACACGCTGCCCAGGCTGATTCCGTTGATCAGGTTGTTGATGAAGGACAAAGATACCACCTCAAGCTTTCAATATAGCAAGAAGAGGGCTGCCGAACCGGGTCAGCCCTCTCTGATTGCACTATGTTGTTTTACGGTTTAGTCAAGGCCCACGTAAGCGCCGTCCTGAATGACCATGCCCTTGGGGGACTTGCTCACAGCACCGGTTTCATCCCAGGTCATGCCCTCGCCGGTCAGGCCGTCGTAGGAGAAGTCCGAGCTTGTGAACTTGGCGATGAGCTTGTCGCACAGGTCGCTGGCAGAAGCGTCGGCCGCGATGTCCTCGTCCTTCAGGGCGTTGTAGATGGACCATACGCAGTCATAGGCGTCGGCGGCGAACTGGTTGGGCACATCGCCGAACTGCTCCTTATAGGTGCTGACAAACTTGCTGGTAGCCTCGTCGGAGGAGTCGGCATTGAAGGGGGTCAGCAGCATGACGCCCTCGGCCAGGGCCGTGTCGAAGCCGTCCAGTGTCAGGATGCCGTCCATGCCGTCCACGCCGAACCAGGTGGGCTCATAGCCTACAGCGTCGGCCTGGATGAGGATCATGGAAGCGGCCTCGTAGTACATGGGCAGGAAGACCAGGTCTGCGCCGCTGTCCTTAGCGTCGGCAATCTGCACGGAGAAGTCCGTGGAGGTGTCGTCGGTAAAGGTGGTGGCGGACACGACCTCAATGCCCAGCTCTTCCGCCTTGGTGGAGAAGCTGTTATAAATGCCGGTGGAGTACACGTCGTCGTTCTTGTAAATGACGGCTACTTTTGTGCCCAGCTTCTGGTCGTAAATGTACTGGGCCGAAGCGGAGCCCTGGTTGGGGTCCACAAAGCACATCTGGAAGATGTTGTCCTTGCGGGGGATTTCAATGGTTTCGGTCAGAGGGTTCTCCACGCCGCCCAGCACGTCCGTAGAGGAAGCGGAGGGGGTCAGGAAGAAGATGTGGTCGGCGTTCGCCTCGGTAGAGGTAGCCACGGCGGGCTTAGAGGTAACGGAGCCCAGGAAGATCTGCATACCCCAGTCCTTCAGGGTGTTGTAGGCGGTGACCGCCTTCTCAGAGTCATGCACGTCGTCTTCATAGCGGAGCTCCAGCTGGAGGCCGCCCAGGGCATTGATCTCGTCCACGGCGATCTGTGCGCCGTTCTTGGCCGCGTTGCCGTAGATAGCCGCGCCGCCGGTCAGGGGGCCGGTGCCGCCGATCTTCAGGGTAACGCCGTCAGCGCTTGCCTCGGGCGCGCTCTCATCGGTGGAAGCCGTGGAGGCTGTAGACGCCGTAGAGGCGGTGGAGCTGCTGCTACTGTCGCCGCAGCCGGTCAGGCAGGCGCATACCATTAAGAGCGCCAATGCCAAAGCCAAAAATTTTTTACTCATTTCCTATCACCTTTCCTTTTTCGGGGCCCCTAATTATAAATGCAGGATTTGAAACTACAAATTGCATTTATGAACCCCTTGTGAACATAATTATACTCATATCATGCCGGGCTGGCAATAGGGAAATTGCACAAATGTGTGCCAACAGAAAAAATCCGTTTTGCAGTTTTTGATTTTAAAAACTGCGTAAATCCGTTATTTGCAGAAAATTTTGGCTCCAAAGGGCGGCAGCTCCCCAGGCCCGAAGCAGGCCGGGAGGGGCTGGGTGCTCCCGGTGAAGTTCAGCACAAACCAGTAGGTTTTGCCGTCCTTTACCCGGCGGGTGACTTCCAAAGGCGTGGGCTCGTCCAGAAGGGGCTTCGTGCCGGCGGCTGACACGGCATCGTCCAGAAGCTTTGCCAGGCCGACCGGTTCCGGCTGCGTACCAATATAATAGACATTGCCTGCGCCGAACTTGTTTTTGGTGGCGGCGGGAGTGCCTGCGTAGAAATCCTCGCCGTAGGTGCACAGGGGCTGGGCGCCTTCCAGGCGGATGAGGTCGCACAGGAGGCTGCATTTGCTCTCGGCGCCGCCGGGGAACCGCAGGGTGTTCTGCTGCCCAGGGGCCAGGGCGTCGATCTCCTCGGCCCAGATGCCGCACATTTTGCGCAGGGGGCCAGGGTAGCCGCCCAGATGCACGTTGTCGGACTGGTCCACAAGGCCGCTCATAAAACCCGTAATGAGCGTGCCGCCTGCCGACACAAACTGCTCCAGGCGCTCGGCCACGCCCTCCTTGACCATGTACAGCACCGGCGCGGCAATGAGTTTGTACTGGGAGAAGTCGGCGTCCATGGGGATCATGTCCACGGGGATGTGGCGCTCGTAAAAATAGCGGTAGTATTGATGGATTTGATCCACGTATTTCAGGTCGATTGTGGGGCCGCTGGTGTATTCCAGGGCCCAATAGTTGTCCCAGTCAAAGAGGATGCCCACTTCGGCAGGGCTGTCCGCACCGATAAGGCCGGAAAGCTCCTTGAGCTCGGCCCCCAGCTCGCTTACCTCCCGGAAGACCCGCGTGTCCTCCGATCCCGAGTGGGAGATGACCGCCCCGTGGAACTTCTCGCAGGCTCCCACCGACCGCCTAAGCTGGAAGAACTGGATGGTGTCGGCCCCATGGGCGATGGTCTGCAAGCTTTGGGCACGCATTTGGCCGGGCTTTTTCAGGGAGTTGTAGGGCTGCCAGTTCTGCTGGCTGGGCGTCTGCTCCATGAGCATGAAGGGGGCGGACTTAAGGCCCCGCATCAGGTCGTGGCGCATGGCGGTGAAGCTCCAGGGGGTGTCGTAGGCGGGGTAGTTGTCCCAGCTGACTACGTCCATCTCCTTAGCCCATTTGAAGTAGTCCAGACCCTTGTAGGTGCCCATGAGGTTCGTCGTAATGGGCGTGTCCTTGTCAAACTGGCGGATGGCGTCGCGCTCCAGCTTGAAGTTTTGGAGAAGGCTGTCGGACATAAAGCGGCGGTAGTCCAGGGAGATGCCGGCAAAGGCCGTTTTCTCCGGGCCGATGCCTTCCGACAGGGCGTTGGGAGCCACAATCTCGTCCCAATCGTAGAAGGTGTGGCCCCAGAACTCGGTGTTCCAGGCCTTGTTGAGGGCGTCCAGGGTGCCGTACTTTTTGCGCAGCCACACCCGGAAAGCCTTCTCGCATTCCGGGCAGAAGCACTCGCCGCCGTACTCGTTGTTTACGTGCCAGCAGGCGATGTGGGGGTTCCCGGCATAGCGCTGGGCCAAGCGCCTGGCCAGCTCCCGGGCGAACCTCTGGTACACGGGGCTGTTGGGGCAGTGGTTGTGCCGCTGGCCGAATTTGTGGCGGCGGCCTTCGTAGTCCACCCGGGCGACTTCGGGGTAGCGCTTCACCAGCCACGCCGGCATGGCTCCCGTGGAGGTGGCCAGAACGATGTCATAGCCGTTTTCGCTGAGCATGGTGATGATGGCGTCCAGCTCGGAAAAGTCGTAGGTTTCCTCATTGGGCTGGATCTTCGCCCAGGAGAACACGTTCACCGTGGCGCTGTTGATGCCGGCCTTTTGGAACAGGCGCATATCTTCGTCCCAGATTTCCCGGGGCCATTGGTTGGGGTTGTAGTCGCCGCCGTAGAGGATGCGGCTGAAGGGATATTTCATAAGGGGCCTCCTTGCAATCCCCCCGGGCCTGTGCTATGATAAAGCCTGGGGAGGGTAAATTTATGAAACGTTTACAAGAAAAAATCACGACGGTCTATTTGGGCGCTATGCTGACGCTCTTTCTGTTCTTTTGCGGCTTTGAGGGCTATGCGGGCATCACGGCGCCGAAGTTCCGGGCGTTCTGCGCCCTGACCGGCTTGTACATACTGGCCATAGGGGCGGCAGCCTTGCGGAGGGCTTTCACGCACCAGGCCATGCCGCTGCGCGAAGCCCTGCGGCGTTCCAGCTGGGCGCAAAGGGCCGTGGCCGTGTACGTGGTCGTCACATGGGTATCGGCCGTGTTCTCCGAGTATTGGCCCCAGACCCTCGTCGGGGTCAGCCGCTACGAGGGAGCCCTCACCCTGACGCTCTATGGGGCCGTGTTCCTGCTGGTCTCCATGTACGGGCGCGCGGGACGGTGGCTTTTGTGGGTGCTGGGCGGGGGAGTGGGGCTGTTCAGTGTCCTGTGCCTGGTGCAGATGGCGGGGCTCGACCCCCTGCACCAATACCCGGCAGGCTACAGCTATTTGGACGCCGGGAAGGCCTACTCCGGCGCATACCTGGGCACCATCGGCAACGTGGACTTGGTGGCCGCATTTTACAGCTTGGCCATTCCCATCCTGTTGTACGCGGTGCTTCGCTTGAAGGGGCAAAGACGCTTCCTTCTGCTGGCCCCCTTGGGACTGGCCCTGTGGGCGGCGGTGCAGATGGGCGTGTCGGCCGGGTACCTGGGCGTGGGAGCCGGGTGCGTGCTGGCGCTTCCCGCAGCAGGCCTGACCGCAAAAAAGCCCCGGCGGATCACCGCGTGCGCGCTGGCAGGAGCGGCCGTCCTGGGGCTTGCGGCCGTGTTTTTCTTTGATATGGGCTCCGGGATGCTCCACGAGGCCCATGGGCTTCTGCACGGGGATTTCCAGGGGAATTTTGGCTCGGGCCGGGTGCACATCTGGCAGGAAGTGCTGGCCGACTACCCCTCGCACCCTCTGCTGGGCACAGGCCCGGACACCATGCTTTTGCGGGGCCTGACGCCCTTTACCCGCTACGACCCGTCCCTGGGCGGCACCATCGTAGGCCGCATCGACGTGGCCCACAACGAATACCTGAACATCCTGTACCACCAAGGGCCGCTGGCTTTGGCAGCCTACCTTGTCCTGCTGGGCAGCCTGTTCGGACGGTGGGTCAAGGCTGCGCCTGAGAGCCCAGCGGCGGCGATTTTAGGGGCTGGCGTGCTGGGGTACTGCGTGCAGGCGTTTTTCGGGTTCAGCATGTGCATCACCGCGCCGTTTTTCTGGATTGCGCTGGGGCTGCTGGAGAATCAAAGCCCCTGCTCCTCCACGAATTTGTAGAAGTCCTTTTCGGCCCCTGCATCTTCGGGACGGATGGTGCCGACGCTCTGGGCGTAGAGGGTGAACTCCTCCTGGCCGTCCAGGCCGAAGGTCTTGTCGCACAGGGGGCGGTCGATGGCCCCGATGCCGCAGGTTCCCAGGCCCAGGGCGGCGCAGGCTAAGTAGAGGTTCTCACCTACGTGGCCCAGGTCGGCCATGATCATGCGGTGGGCGTAGATGCCATAGCGCCACTCGCTGCGGTAGGGCACGAAGGACCAGTAGAAGACCACGTCCGATTTTGCCGCCCACTGCTGGCCGCACAGGGACTGCCCCATGAGCTCCCGCAGGGCCGCGCTGTCTTCCAGGGAAGAGAGCTGCTCCAGCTGGTGGGTCATGGGCAGGTAATGGTACATGCCCGGGGTGAGGCCCTCTACCTTCTGCACCAGCATATAGCACTCGAAGGGGTGGCGCGCCCCGCCGCAGGGGACGGTGCGCAAGGTCGCGTAGGATTTGCCGCGTATCTCCTTGACCCCCTGGGTCAGCCACAGCAGGTAGGAAAGCTGCAGAAGGCTCATGCCCTCCTGGGTGTACACCCGGGAGCTTTTGCGCTTCATGGCCACGGTGAAGAAGTCGTCGCCGGAGCGCAGGCTTTCAAAGGAACGGGGCAGGTCCAGGGCGTTGGCGGTCATAGCGGCCTTTACCAGCGGCGGCTGGGGGAGCTTCTTCTCCTGGTCGGTCTGGTAGCCGTCCGCGTCCGGGTCGTTATCCAGCCGGGCTTTCAGGGAGTCCCGGCCTTTTTCAATGAGTTCCTGGATTGTTTTTTCGTCCATGGTGATTCCTCCTTTTTTACTCTGCGTCTATTATAAACCATCTGGAGGGCGTTGGCAAGGGCGCAGAAAACCGGAATCCGGCACAGCGTTAGGCTATGCCGGATTCCCGTTTATTTCGTCAGAACCTTTTTGCAGTACTTGACCGCCCCGCATTTAGGGCATTTCAGCTGGCGCTTCCGGATGGTGTGCGGCCCCATGAGGTAGGCGCTCATGGTGGGCACGAAGCGCTCGTGGCATTCAGGGCACTCGAAGGCCCCGGCGTCTCGGTCCAGCACACAGGCGATAATAATGTCCATGAAGATGACCAGGCTTCCGATGCCAATAAGCACGGCGCGCAGCCAGGCTTTCATTTCCAGTGCGCCCGCAATCACGAACAGCGGCACAGCGGCCACCAGCCCCACGGCCGCTACCAAGGCCGAAAGTATAATCTTCTTTTTGCTTTCCTGTGCTTCTTTCACTAAGTTTACCATATTCTCCTCCGCTTTCTTTTGATAGTCTGCGCCGGAGACCCGTTCCCCGGACAGCAGCTCGTTGACCGTGATGCCCAGCTCCCCGCACAGCGGCAGCAGCAGGGAGACCTCGGGGAACCCGTTCCCGCGCTCCCATTTGGAGACGGTCTTGTCGCTGATTCCAAGCCGCTCGGCCAGCTGGCGCTGGGTAAAGCCTTTGGCTTTGCGTTCCCCGGCGATGAATTGGCCGGTTTTGATTTGATCCATGATGCCCTCCTTTCTGCGCTCATTATAGCCCGGTTGGGCCGGGTTTACCACCCACGGGGCGTAGATTCTACGCAGCGTAGAGTCAAAAAAGACGGCCTTGCGGCCGCCTTTCTGGTTTTACAGCAAGCTTGCACGGAGCTCCTCGCCGCTCTTGGGATGCAGGTAAGCAGGGGCGATGTCCAGTACGGTCTTACAGCCGGTCTGGCCCTCCTCATGCAGGCGGTATGCCGCCCGGGCATAAGCTGTGAGCACGCTGGAGGTGAACTCGGGGTTGGAGTCCAGCGTCAGCTTGTACTCGATGACATGGCGGTTTTCGCCCTCCAGCCCAGTGACGCCCGTGCGGAACACCACGCCGCCGTGGGGGATACCCTTGTGGTCGCGGTCCAACTCCTCCTGGGAGATGAAGTGGACGGTGGTGTCGTACTCGTCAAAGTAGTTGGGCATGGTCTTGATGGCGTTCTCAATGGCGGCAGTATCCGCGCCGTCTTCGGCTACCACGAAGCACTCGCGGGTATGCTTCTGCCGGGTGGTGAGCACAGGAGCCTCCCCGGCCCGAACCTGCTCCAAAGCGGCATCTACAGGGATGGTATACTGCCGGGCATCCGCCACGCCGGGGATGCGCCGGATGGCGTCGGAGTGGCCCTGGCTGACGCCCTTGCCCCAGAAGGTGTAATCCGCGCCTTGGGGCAGCACAGCCTGGCCGTAGCAGCGGTTCAGGGAAAAGAGGCCCGGGTCCCAGCCCACGGAGATGAGGGCCAGATGGCCCGCTTCCTTAGCGGCCTTGTCCACGTTGGCGAAGTGCTCGGGAATCTTGGCGTGAGTGTCAAAGCTGTCAAGGACGTTGCAGTATTGGGCCAGCTCCGGGGTCTGGGTGGGCAGGTCATTGGCGCTGCCGCCGCAAAGGATCATCACATCAATGCCCTCGGCCATAGATGGCACGTCCTCCATTTTGTAGGCGGGAACCCCGGTCTGGGTGTGCAAAGAGGCCGGGTTGCGGCGGGTGAACACGCCTACCAGCTCCATGTCCTCTGCGTGGTGCACGGCGCTCTCGACCCCGCGCCCCAGGTTGCCGTAACCGGCAATGGCAATTCTAATTTTCTTCATTTTCTATTTCCCCTTTCATTGGTGTCCCGTTTCAGCGTATTTCGCAGGACCGCAGCGGCCGGGTCACATACACCTTGCCCTTGCTGACAAGCAGCTGTGCCGCGTTCCGGGCGGCGGCCTCTGTATCGAAAATGCCGTACACTGCCGAGCCGCTGCCGGTCATGATGGCCCCTAAGGCCCCGGCCCCCAAAAGCGACTTCTTAATATCCCGCACCTGTACCAGCCGCAGGGTCTCCTCAAAGCGGTTGTTCAGGCACTGGCTGATTTTCGGCAGGTTCCCCTTCTCCAAGGCATCCACCATACGCTGGGTGCCGTAATTGCGGGACATGGGGTATTGGTCTAAGAGGGCGTAAGCGCGCAGGGTGCTCATGCCGGCGGGGGGCTTGCAGATGACAAAGAAGCAGTTGGGCAGCTCCGCCACAGGCTCAATAATTTCCCCGATGCCCGTGCACCGGCAGGTGCCCCCTTTTATGCAGAAGGGCACGTCTGCGCCCACGCGGGTGGCCAGCTCCCACAGGGTTTCCAGGGGGAGGTTGGCTCCGTAAATATTGTTCAGGGCCCGTAAGACAGCGGCCGCATCGGTACTGCCGCCGCCCATGCCGGCCCGGCTGGGAATGCGCTTGTTGATGGCAATGCTGAGCCCTTCGTTCTGCAGGCCGATCTTCCGGAAGAAATACTGGGCCGCCCGGTAGGCCGTGTTGCCGTTGTCTACAGGGATATAATCCCGGCTGCACTGTACCCGTATGCCGGGCAGGCCGCCGGGGATGATCTCGATCTCGTCCCAAAGAGCCACGCTCTGCATCACCGTGTCCAAGGTGTGCAGGCCATCCTCGCGCCTGCCGGTGACGTCCAGCGTCAAATTGACCTTTGCATATGCTCTTATTTTCATGAAACCTACTCCTTCAGGGGGCTACATCTTAAACAGGCCCAACCGCCTGACCCCCACTACGTGTTCTGGGCACATCTCGTGGCAGCAGAAGCACCGTATGCAGGACTTGTAGTCGATCCTCGCCTTTTTCTGCTCGATGGCGATGGCCTTTTTCGGGCAGCTCTCGGCGCATTTCCCGCAGCCGACGCACCCCTTTCCAATCTGCGGCCAAGGCGTGCTCCATTTTTTTGCCGCCGGGCGCAAAAAGCCGGGCAGCTTGTCTATAAAATCGGTGCTGGCGGCCTTCGCCTTGCGGAAGTCCAAAGGCCCCGTGGGCCTGCCTCCCAGCACGTCTGTCTCGTTGGATGTTTTGGGCCCCAGGCCGCGCTCCGCGCTGTCTTGCAGCATGGCTACGGAACCCGCCGGGAACCCAATGAGTTCGGACATAACAACGTCCAGTGCGTAAGGGCTTTTCGAGGCCCCCAGGAGGCCTGCCATTTTCCGGACGCCTCCGGTAGGCCCGTCGCCCTCCATGGCCCAAATGCCGTCGATGAACGACAGGTCGGGCTTTAAGAAAGCGCAGATGTCTACCAGCGCCTTGGAAAAGTCCAGACGATCCGGGAACCGGCAATGTACCTCCGGCTTTAAAAGGCCGGGCACCGCGCCGAACATATTCTTCACCGCCCCCGAGTACCCTACCATCCCGTGAGTCTTGAGCTTGGCCAGGTCGATGAGGTAGTCGCGCTCTAAAAAGGGCTCGACAATGGCTACTTGGCGGCAGCGCTGGGCGTGGGGGAGGGGCACTTCGCGGCTTTTACAGTCGGTGTAGAGCTGGAAGCCGTTGGCTTCGGCCATGTCGGTATAGCCGCAGCCTTTGTAGACGGCTTTCATCACAGCGGGCGAATAAGGCCCGCCGGGGCTTTCGGCGATGAGCACTTTGGCTCCTGCGCGCTTCACGCATTTCCCCACCGCCGCCGTAAAGAGCGGGTGGGTGCAGATGGCGGCTTCCGGCTTGGAGCGCTGGATGAGGTTGGGCTTGAGCACCACCGTCATGTCGGGCTTTATTTGGTCGTAAGCGCCCAGGGCCTCGAAGGCTTCGCTTATCTTGGCGAACAGCGCGTCCTCGTCGTAATCAGCGCAGCGGCCCAGCCAGACCTGCTCCCTCATAGCTCTTTCAGGAACGCTTCCATGCGCTCCAGGGCTTCGGTGATGTGTTTGACCGAGTAGCAGTAGGAGATGCGCAGGAAGCCTTCGCCGCAAGCGCCAAAGGCGTCGCCGGGCACGACGGCTACGTGCTTGGAATAGATGAGCTTTTCACAGAACTCGCCCGAGGTGAGCCCTGTGCACTTGATGGACGGGAAGACGTAGAACGCGCCTTCGGGCTCAAAGCACTTGAGGCCCAGCTTGTTCAGGCCATCCAGAATCAGGCGGCGGCGCAGGTCGTACTGGCCGCGCATATATTCCATGTCGTCGTCGCCGTTTCGCATGGCTTCGATAGCGGCGTACTGGCTGGTGGTAGGGGCGCTCATGATGGCGAACTGGTGCAGCTTTGTCATCAGCCCGATGAGCCCCTTGGGCCCGGCCGCGTAGCCTAAGCGCCAGCCGGTCATG
Source organism: uncultured Clostridia bacterium (assembly GCA_947652665.1). Taxonomy (GTDB): domain Bacteria; phylum Bacillota; class Clostridia; order Oscillospirales; family Acutalibacteraceae; genus Acutalibacter. The sequence continues at coordinate 10,500 of CANTDZ010000024.1, read as the reverse complement.
GAGTGGGACTTGGAAAAGCCGTTTACCAGCACCGTGTGCTCGCGCATACCCGGCAGGGACGCAAAGGACACGTGCTTCTCCTCCCCGTAGGTCAGGGACGCGTAAATCTCATCGGACAGCACCAGCAGTCCGTGCTTCTCCACTACTTTGGCAATGGCTTCCAAATCCCCCCGCCGCATGACAGCCCCCGTGGGGTTGTTGGGGTAGGGGAGCACCAGAAGCTTCGTTTTGTCCGTTACTTTTTCCTCGACCTCCTCCGCAGTCAGGCGGAAGCCGTTCTCCGGCTTTGTCTCGATAATGACGGGCACGCCGCCGGCCATACGGGCGATGGGCTCGTAGCACACAAAGCTGGGCTGGGGGATGAGCACCTCGTCTCCAGGGCTGAGGACGCAGCGCATACACAGGTCGATGGCTTCAGAGCCGCCTACTGTTACCAGTATGTCCGTTTCGGGGGTGTAGTCCACGTGGTAGTGGCGGGAAATAAATTTCGCGATTTCCTCCCGGAGTACCGCAAAGCCCCGGTTGGGCGTGTAGCGGGTGCGGCCCTTTTCCAGGCTTTCGATGCCCGCCTCGCGGATGTGCCAGGGGGTGTGGAAGTCGGGCTCGCCTACGGACAGGGAGATCACGTCCTCCATCTCGTTGGCGATGTCGAAATACTTGCGTATGCCGGAGGGCTTGATCTGCTTGATGGTCGGGTTCAAAAGAGTATCCAGGTCAATCACACAAATTACTCCCTCTCTCGTCGATTTCCTCGTAGTCGCTGTTAAAGACCACGCCGCCGTCCTTATACTTGGTCAGCACGAAGTGGGTGGCGGTGGACAGCACGCCGTCGATGGTGGAAAGGCGCTTGGCCACAAACATGGCGATGTCCTGCATGGTGCGGCCGGAGACCGTCACGGCCAGGTCGAACCCGCCGGACATGAGGTAGACGCTTTCTACCTCCGGGAAGTTCAGGATGCGCCCGGCAATCTCGTCAAAGCCGGTGTCCTTTTTGGGCGTGATGCGCAGTTCGATGAACGCGGAGGCTTTCTGACTCCCCGCGCGCTCCCAGTTGATGAGCGCATGATACCCTTTGATCACCCCGTCTTTCTCATACCGGGTGATGGCTTTTTTTACGTCTTCTTCGCTTTCGCCCAGCATGGCGGCCAGCTGGGAGTCGGTCAATTTTGCGTCGTCTTGTAAAAGCTCTAAAAGCTGTTCCATTGCCATAGTAAAACCGTCCTTTCTTTATTCCAAAGGTAACATTTCTGGCCTGCGCTGCGCGTATACGGCGAATTCCGTGAACCCGGCTTCCCGCAGGACGTCCATGCCCTCGTCGATGCCTTTGGCCAAATCTGCGATAGAGTGCGCGTCCGACCCCAGGGTGACCAGTTTGCCGCCTAACTCGTGATAGCGCTTTAAGAGGGGCAGGTCGGGCAGGGTGCGGCCAATTTTCTGGCGCAGGCCGGAGGTGTTGACCTCCAGGGCCTTGCCGGCTTTTATGAGGGCGGTGAACACGCTGTCGATGGCGTCTTGGTGCTTTGACAGGTCGACGGGGATGCCGTGGTCGCCTTGGATGTAGCGCAGGGGGTAGGTCAGGTGGCCCAGGGTGTCAAAGTCCCCCCAGGCGATCATTTCCAGCAGCTCCTGCCAGTAGGCGGTGAGGAGGGAATCGATGTAGCCGTCTGGGGCGCCGGAATAGTCTAAGAAAAAGAAATCCTCAAAATCGCGGATGTTGTGAATGGAGCCGATGACGAAATCGTAGGCGCGCCCCTGCAGGGCCTTTGCCGCTGACGCCGTGTCCTGGTTGGGCTGGCCCAGCTCGATGCCCCGGTAAAACCGCAGGCCTTCGGGGGGCTGTACATCGGACATCTGTGCCCAAGCGTCCTCTACCCGGGCGCGGTAACGTTCTTCGAATTTCTGGCACTCGCAGTGGTCGGTGAGGGTGTAGGCGTAAAGGCCCAGTTCCCGGGCCCGGCTAAGCATGGCGGCGATGCTGTCGCTGCCATCCGGCGAGCAGTGGGAGTGGTTGTGGCAGTCGCTGGCAAATCTATGTTTCATAAAGGTGCATCCTTTTTCTGGTTTTAGTAGGGGTATTATAGCATATTCTGACCCGAGATACAAGCCTGACAACAGAAAAAGCACCTGTCCGCGCGGAGAAACGGGGGACAGGTGCATAAGTTTTTAGGTCAACCCTTTTTCCAAAAAGGGTTGTGGGGTTTGGGGCAAAGCCCCAAGGTCTTGCCGAAGGCTTAGCAGGTCGCGCCGCCGACCAGATGCTTCTGAGCGGTCAGGTTCTCCTGCTTGCGGGAGAGAAGCTCGTCGGAGAGAAGCTGCTCTTGGACGTTCTCAAAGCCCAGGCGGGCGATGGTGTCGGCGAAGCGTTCGCCGGTGACGCCCTGCTCGCGGAACAGCAGGATGGCTTTCTCGATGACGTCCAGGACTTCTTCCTTGTCGGTGAAGACCTTGTCGAGGTAGCGGCCATGGGCGACCTTCTTGCCCCAGCGTCCGCCAATGTAGATGCGGTAGCCGGGCACGAAGTTTTCGGCGGCTTTGAAGGGGCACTTGCCTACGCAGCGGCCGCAGTGGTTGCAGGCGTCGCCGTCGATGATGAGCTTGCCGTCCTTGACAACCGGAACGGCCAGGGGGCAGGACTTCTCCACCTGGCAGACCTTGCAGCCGCGGCACTTGTCCAGGTCGATCTCGGGGACCTTCTGGCCAATGACGCCCAGGTCGTTGAGGTCGGGCTTGACGCAGTTGTTGGGGCAGCCGCCTACGGCGATCTTGAACTTGTGGGGGAGCTTTACGCCGTTGTAGCCGTGGTAGAAGCGCTCGTGGATTTCTTCGGAGAGGGCGAAGGTGTCGATGAGGCCGTACTGGCAGGTGGTGCCCTTGCAGGAGACTACCGGGCGCACCTTGGAGCCAGTGCCGCCTGTCTCCAGGCCAGCGGCCATGAGTTCCTCGCGCAGGGGCTCGATGTTGTCGAAGGGCACGTGCTGGATCTCTATTGTCAGGCGGGAGGTCATGGCGATCTCGCCGCTGCCGTACTTCTCGGCGGCTTCGGTGATGGCACGCATTTCGTCCGCCGTTATCTTGCCGTTGCGGGTGATTACGCGGCCGTTGAAGCAGTCGGGCGTGCGCTTATCCCACAGGAAGCCCAGGCCCTTTACGCGGGTGACTTCCTCCGGCGGCACGGCGGCCCCTGCAGCTTTGACCCGCACGTCGTTAAAGAGGGTGGCGCCCTCCAGCACCACGGTGTTTTCGTAGCCCAGGGCCTTCAGGCGGTTCTGCAGGAAGTAGGCCCGGCGGCCTTTGGCGCAGACCAGCAACAGCTTTTCGTCTTTGGCGATGCCCTCAATGGGCCCGTTGACGGTGGGCAGGTCGATATATTTTGCACCCCGGATGGCGGGCTGCTGATTGGTGTCGAGGATGGTGTAGCCCTCGGCCTTCCCGGCGGCGAATTCGGCGGGAGTCATGCTCTGGAGCACGCCGTCCAGCTTGTTCTCCAGCACGTAGACGGCCTGCACGAAGGGATGGATGGCCGTGGAGAACGGCGGGGCATAGGCTAAATCCAGGTTCTCCAGGTCGCTGAGCTTTGCGCCCATGGAAATGGCCAGCACGCCCAGATCGCAGACCTTATCCACCGCGCCAGGCCCCAGGACCTGTACGCCCAGCAGGGCGCGGGTGGCCTTGTCGGCGATGAGCTTGATGACGAAATAGGCCGAATCGGGATAGTAGTGGGCCTTGTCGTCGGTGGCTATAAGGGCGGTCTCTACGTCGTAGCCGGCGTCCTTGGCGGCTTGCTCGGTGAGGCCCGTCTTGGCGCAGTTGAGCCCCGGCAGCTTGCACACGGCGGTGCCCAGCACCCCGGCAAAGGACTTCTCTTCCCCCGCCAAAACCTGGGCCAGGGTACGGCCCTCCAGGTTGGCTGAGGAGCCCATGGGCGACCACTGGGGCTTGCCGGTCAGGCGGTTCTTGACTAAGGCGCAGTCACCGGCGGAATAGATATCGGCTACGCTGGTACGCAGCTTTTCGTCCACGACCACCGCGCCCTTTTGCAGCTCGATGCCCGAGCCCTCCAGGAAACCGGTGTTGGGCCGCACGCCTACGGAGAAGATCACCGCGCCGCAGGGCAGGTTCCCGGCGCTGGTGCGCACGGACTCCACCTTGCCGCTGCCCAAGACAGCTTCGGCCTTGGTCCCCGTGAGCACCCGCACGCCGTTTGCCTGCAGATGGCGCTTTACATAAGCGGCCATTTCCGGGTCCAGCACGCCGGGCAGCAGTTGGGAGGTGGCTTCTACTACCGTGGGGGCGATGCCTTTTTGCAGGAGGTTCTCGGCCATCTCCAGCCCGATAAACCCGCCGCCGACCACCACGGCCTTCTTCACGCCGTTGGCATCTAAATAATCGCGCATGGAAACGGCGTCCTGGGGCGTGCGCACCTGGAACACGCCGGGAAGGTCGGCACCGTCTACAGGGGGCATCACAGGGGAGGCGCCTGTCGCAATGACAAGGGCGTCGTACTCATACGTTTCCGTTTCCCCGGTAGAGAGGTTTTTGGCCTCCACCCGCTTTGCCTGGGGGTCGACCTTCACAGCCTCCCGCAAAGTCTTGACCTCCACGCCCGTAAGGGCCGCGAACCTCTCTGGCGTGTTCACGATGAGCTGGGCTCGGTCCTCAATGGCCCCGCCTACATAGTAGGGCAGGCCGCACCCGGCGTAGGAGATGTCCGCGCTTTTGGAGAGCAGGGTCACCTGGGCCGAACGGTCTTCCCGCTTGAACTTAGCGGCAGTCTTGGTGCCAGCGGCTACGCCGCCGATGACTAGTAATTTCATATGCCACGATCCTTTCCGAATTTTGTTAAAAATATTATACCCTAAAGCTTTGCGGAAGTCAATTTTTTACACAGCGGGAAAATCACCCCGCCTACAGCATTCCCCGCCGTCATGATGAGTATGTAACCGAAGGCCTTTCCGCCCCAGGCCCCGGCGGCGGAAAAGTAGAACATATTCGCCACGCAGTGTTCCATCCCCGCAAACACGAACACCGCCACCCCCAAAAACAGCCCCAGGTATTTGCCCAGCTGGTGGGGGTTCGAGCGGTAGCTTTCCACCGCCAGGTAAATGAGGATGTTGCAGAAGACGGCCAAAATAAACACGCTCAGGGGCGAGTCGCCCAGCTTGGTTTCGCTGAGGGACGCGGCCTTCTCCACGGCGGCGGACAGGCGGGTCAGCCGCAGGGCCCCGCCCATGAGGACGGTCCCTGCTAGGTTGCCCAGCCAAATAAGCAGGCAGTTCGCTGTATAGCGCGGCGGGTTGTCGAACACATAGCAGACCTTGCCGGTAAACAGGTTGAGCCCCAGGGTGCACACCGCGAACAGCCCTACCGAAAACAGCGCGGCCCCCACGGCCTTGCTGTCGCTGCAAAGGTTGGCGATGCCCCCGATGGAGATGGCAATCCCCGCCAGCACAGCGTAAACAAAGGTGACAAGATGCTTCATAATTTCCCCTTTCCCGGACGTTTTCCCTCATTATAGCGTGCGGCCCCGCAAATTGCAAGCACACAACATTTGGACAGGTTTTTGTAACATCTGCGTATGGCGCGCAGGGGGCTGGTTATGCTATAGTATCTTTGAACGGGAGAGCTCCGTGTCCGAACGCGCCTGGGTGCGGTACCGTCCCGGCGAGAGGCCCATCTTCTGCTTAAAGGCCTTGTGGAAGGCCTCGGGCTCCTGGTAGCCGCAGGAAAAGGCCACGGCGGCGATGGGCAGGTCGGTGACGGCCAGCAGCTGGGCGGCGCGGGTCATGCGGAAGGTCTGCAGGTACTGGATGGGGGAGAGCCCCGCGTACTTTTTGAATAATACGCTCAAATAGCTGCGGTTGATGCCTACATACCGGGCGATGTCCTCCACCCGCAGGGGGTCGTGGTAGTTGTCCTGGATGTAGCGCATGGCCTGCTCCACGTAGGCGTTTTCCGCGTGGCCGGGCACGGGGGAGCGGTCGGCCTGGGCCAGGGCGGAAAAGAACAGTAGCAGCATGGCCTCCCGGCGGTAGACGTCCCGGGGGGTGGCGTGGTTGTGCTCCAGCATATCCAGGATGTACTGTTCCAGGTGTTCTTCTGGGTCGCAGGCGAAAATGGGCGAACCCCTCTCCAGCCCCACCGACCGCAGCAGCTCCGGCGCCCGCGTGCCGGAAAAGCCTACCCACACGTATGTCCAGGGGCGCTCCTGGTGGGCGGTGTAGACGGTCATGTAGTCGGGCTCGATGAGGAAGCCCTGGCCCTTTTTCAGGTGGTAGGTGCTGCCGTCGGCCCAGAAGGTGCCCTCGCCCTCCAGAATGTAGTGGATGAGGTAAAAGCTGCGTACCGCCGGTCCGTATTGATGGCCGGGCTTTGTCTCCGACCGCCCAAAGTTGTTTACATAGATGCCCTCGGCCTCTAAGAGAGGCAGCTTGAAGTTCAGCGCATTTTCCATACAGGCCCACCCTTCGAAAAGAAGTTTACTGCTATGATACCCCAACACAAGGAGAGATGTCAAATGGGAAACATCGATAATGCCGTAGCCAAACTCGCCGCCTATGCCCAGCAGACGGGGCTCATCGAGCCCTGTGAGCGCACCTGGGCCGTCAACGCTATCCTGGACGCCCTGGGCGCGGAAAGCTTCACCGACCCCGGGGAAGAATGGGGCCCGCTGGAGCTGGCGCCCATTTTAGAGGAGCTGTGCGACTTCGCGGTAAAAGAAGACTCTGTGGTCTACCGCGATTTGTTCGACACCGAGCTCATGGGCCGGCTGACGCCGCGCCCCGCCCAGGTCATCGAAAAGTTCTGGGCGCTCTACCAGGAAAGCCCCCAAAAGGCCACGGACTGGTATTATAAATTCAGCCAGGACACCAACTACATCCGCCGGGACCGCATTGCCAAGGACATCCAGTGGAAAGCCCCCACGGAGTACGGCGACCTGGACATCACCATCAACCTTTCGAAGCCGGAGAAGGACCCCAAAGCCATCGCCGCCGCCAAGAACCTCCCGGCGTCCAGCTACCCCCGCTGCCAGCTCTGCGCCGAGAATGAGGGCTACGCGGGGCGGGTCAACCACCCGGCCCGGCAGAACCACCGCATCGTGCCCATCACCATCAGCGGGGCACCCTGGTTTTTGCAGTATTCGCCCTACGTGTATTATAACGAACACTGCATCTGTTTCAACTCCCAGCACACGCCCATGAAGATCGACCGCGCCTGCTTCGAAAAGCTCCTGGATTTCATCGGCCAGTTCCCCCACTACTTTGTGGGCTCCAACGCCGACTTGCCCATCGTAGGCGGCTCCATCCTGGCCCACGACCACTTCCAGGGCGGGCGCTACACCTTCCCCATGGAGCGCGCTCCCATCGAGACCGCCTTTACCTTCCCCGGCTTTGAGGACGTGCAGGCCGGCATCGTCAAGTGGCCGTTGTCCGTTATCCGGCTGGCTTGCGAAGTGCCGGAACGGCTGGTAGAATTAGCCGACCGAATCCTCGCCGCCTGGCGGGGCTATACAGACGAAAGCGCCGTTATTTTCGCCGAGACCGACGGCGTGCCCCACAATACCATTACGCCCATCGCCCGGCGCAGGGGGGAGAAGTACGAGCTGGATTTAGTCCTGCGCAACAATTTGACCACCGAGGAGCACCCCCTGGGGCTCTACCACCCCCACGCGGAACTGCACCACATCAAGAAGGAAAATATCGGGCTGATTGAAGTCATGGGCCTGGCCGTTCTGCCGCCCCGGCTCAAGGACGAGCTCCGCGCCGTAGCCGACGCCCTGGCCACGGGCAAAGACCTGCACGCCGACCCTCTGACCCAAAGCCACGCCGATTGGGCCGAGGCCTTCGTGAAAAACTACGATATCACAAAGGACAACGCCCTGGACATCGTGAAGAAGGAGACGGGCCTTGTCTTCGCCCAGGTGCTGGAGCACGCCGGGGTCTACCGCCGGGACGAAGGCGGCAAGGCTGCGTTCCTGCGGTTCTTGGGCACGGTGAAGTAAATAAGAAAGCCGCTGGTCGCAAAGGATGCCAGCGGCTTCTTTTATTGCTCTAAGGCCTCGGCCAGCCGGGACTTGCGCTGGGGCGTCACTTTGACAGTCAGCTCGTTCTGGCTGGAAAGGTTCGAATCAATATCCAGCGTGTAGCGGATGTCCATTTCGCCGCCGTCGCTCCCCAAGGCCACCCGGAGCTTGCTGGTGAACACGCCCACGGTCAGCGACCCAAACCCGGTATCGTACAGGCACAAATGGCGCTTGCCCTCCTCCAGAATCAGCCGTGTGGCCGACCCTTGGCGGATCATGGTGACCTTGCCCGGTTCCACCTTCAAAACGGCGGTGTGGGAAAGCCGGGGGTCGTCCTCGTCGTATTCCTTGTAGGCGATAAACTGCTTGCCGTCCCGTTCCTTGTAGGTGCCGGTGGTGCTCAGGGTGACCTCGCCCTGGTCCTCCGCGCCGTACAGCTGGCGCCCGGTGATGCTGATGTTATAATCGTCTTTCAACATTCTTTGTTCCTTTCCGTGACGTCCCCCGTCACGCGTCCTCTATGTCAATGCGTTCCGTGCGCCCCTGGACGCTGTGCCCCAAAAAGAGCTCGGCCACGCTGGTGAAATTCTCCGGCTCGTCGGAGACGTAAAAGGAGGATTCCCGGGGCCCGTCGCTGCCGCACAGAAGGCCGTCCTGCTCCAAGCGCCGGGAGAGGGCCAGGGCGGCTTCCCGGCCGGAATCGATGAGCGCCACCCCCTGGCCCATGACGCTGCCGATAATGGCGCTGATGATGGGGTAATGGGTGCACCCCAGGATGAGGGTGTCCACCCCGGCCTCCCGCAGGGGGCCTAAGTACCGCTGGGCCACCAGGCGGGTGACCTCGTCCTGGGGGGAGACGAAGGCGTTCTCTACCAGCGGCACAAACAGGGGGCAGGGCTGGGAGTAGACCTCCAGATCGTAGTCCAAGCCCAGGAGGGCTTGGCGGTAGGCGTCGCTATGGATGGTGGCGCTGGTGCCAATGACCCCCACCTTCTTATTCTTCGTCCGGGCCGCCGCCGCCTTGGCCGAGGGCCCGATTACGTCGAAGTAGGGCACGGGCAGCTCCTGGCCGATGTCGGCGCAGGTGGAGCTCACCGTACCGCAGGCCGCCAGAACGGCTTTCACGCCGTGGTCCATCAAAAACGCCATGTCCTGGGAGGCGTAGCGCCTTACGGCTTCCCGGCTGCGGGTGCCGTAGGGGACGCGCCCCGTGTCGCCGAAATAGACCAGGCTCTCCCGGGGCAGGAGCTTCTCCAGCTCCTTGACGGCCGTAAGCCCCCCCAGGCCCGAGTCGAACACGCCAATGGGACGGTTATCCATCATCCCACCCCCTCAGCAGCCCGACCGCTCCAGGGCCAGGGCGATGAGCTTATCCAGTAGCTGCCCGTAGGTAAGGCCCATGGCCATCCACAGCTTGGGGTACATGCTGATGCTGGTAAAGCCCGGCAGGGTGTTCAGCTCGTTGAGCACGACTTTCTGCTCGCCTTCCGTTACGAAGAAGTCCACCCGGGTCAGCCCCGAGCACCCCAGCCACTTGTAAGCGCGCACGGCGGTGTCGCGGATTTTCTGCGCCACCTCCTCGGGGATGCGCGCCGGGATGTACAGCTGGCTGGTGCCGTTGATATATTTGTCGTCATAGTCGTAGAACGCGGCCGAAGCCCCGATTTCCCCCACAATGGACGCTTCCGCGTTGGCGCGGTTGCCCAGCACGGCGCATTCCACCTCCTGGCCCTTTATGCCTTCTTCCACGATGACCTTGCCGTCCTCCGCCATGGCCTTGCGGATGGCTGCCTCCAGCCCCTCGGGGGAATCCACCCGGCTGACGCCTACGGAAGACCCAGCGTTGGCCGGCTTGACAAAGACGGGGAAGTCGAGCCGGGCGCAGATTTTATTTTGGATGGTCTCCGCCGCGGCGTCAAACCGGTCGGAGTAGAACCACAGGTAGTGGGCCTGCTCAATGCCGGCGTTTGCCAGCAGGGCATGGGTGACTGCCTTATCCATGCAGATGGCCGAGGATTCCGTATCGCACCCCACAAAGGGGATGCCCGAAAGGGCCAAAAGCCCCTGGAGGGTGCCGTCCTCGCCGTTTTTGCCGTGGAGGGCCGGGAACACGCAGTCAATGGGGATTACGCGGGGCTCCTCCCCCAGGACGGTGAGGCCGTGCACGGTGGGGTCGGGGGCCAAAAAGGCAGGCTCGGTTTTGTCTTCGCCGGTGTGCAGGAGCCACTGGCCCTCTTTGGTGATGCGCACCATGTATACATTATATTTTTCTTTGTCCAGGTTCTCATAGATGGAACGGGCGGACATCAGGGAAACCTCGTGCTCGGAGGACTTTCCGCCGAACAGGACGGCTATGCTCATTTTTTCCATATAGACAACATCTCGATTCTATTCAAAATATTAGCCTGGCAACCTATTATACACTATGCGCCTGGATTTCGCAACTGGTTTTCCCGTTGACAAAGGAGAACGTTTGTGCT
>CANTDZ010000023.1 GCA_947652665.1 uncultured Clostridia bacterium | reverse complement strand
TTGGTAAAAGCGGGATTGATTCCGGTAGGTCGAGAGAAATGGCTGCTGGATTTGGGGCTGTTATTGATCTTGGTTATTGTCTCAACTTGACAGATAACAGTAGCGCAGATGTTTTACGTCAAGGATATGCGTTGCTGTCACTTCAATGTAAAACTGCTGGAATTGATAAACCCCAAAATGCTCCATCGAAAAAATCCAAAGATGTTTTATTGCGGAATTTGGATTGTGCGGTGATTCAGCAAATACATGATTATAACCGAATCAACCATAGAACTGAATTTGACTCGGTTCGAGGAATTTTCACGGAGGGAGAACCAGTATACGAAGGTTCGGAATTTCTTGAAAAGACCCACGTACAGTTATGTGTCTGCAATCCCAACTGTATAAAAGGGTATTTTGCACCTCTGACACGTAATGATTCTTTTGTAATGCCATAGAATCTGGTACATAGTTATTTTTTCAACAAAGCAAAAAGCCCCGGCCACCCAAAAGGTGAACCGGGGCTCCTTCATACCCTTATGCCTTCCCCATAAGCCGGGCAAACCGGTACAACATCACCGCCATCCGCTCCCGAGTCAAGGATGTACTAGAAACAAAAAGGCCCCGGCCCTCCCAATTGGGAAAGTCGGGGCCTTCGTATGTCCTTATACGCTTAGCGCCAGAGTGCCGACACCCATCTTCTGGTTCCTCACCTCCGCCTCAATCCGGCTCTTGAGATACTCATTTATATCTCCATAAGCGTTCTGCAAAAACCCTGCCGCTTCAGCCGTCAGCATATTTTTTGCCTGGGCTATAGCAATCCCCAACGCCTCCACTTGGTTCTCTTTGGAGAACTGCCCCTGTTCCTTGAGCTTGTCCACATACACCTGGCTAGTATATGTAACGGCAGTCGAGACCGCATCGGCTACGGCATTCATATACTTCTTAGCAAGGTCATTGTCAGACTTCGCCCCGAAATATTGCACTACAGCCTTAACCCCCTTGCCGATGTAAACCGCGCACACCGGCACCACGGCCACCAGCACAGCCTGCAAAACTGTTGCTATAAACTCATTCATAAATCTAACCTCCTAAATTGTTAGAATATTCTCATTATTGCTCTCAAAATGGGCGGCTTTTGCGCTTTCGAAGGTGATTCCCCCCTCCTTGTGGTCAGACTTGGCCATATTGAGATAGAAGCTGCACACCACCCCGTGAGCCGTCCAGGGCAGGCCCACCATAGCGGAAAGCCACGGCAGGCTGCCCGTGTAGCCTTTGTGGATGCAGTACCCAGCCAGCAACAGGCCGCCCATCGTAACAGCCCACAAGAGGCCCCGGATGTCGGCGATCAGGCGCTTGGAGAAATCAAGCTGTTTAGACGTGGGAGGACTGCTTCCCGCGTGATGCTTGCCCATCAAGCCTTGCCCTCTGCCTTTGCCTGGTTGTAGAGTACCTGGGCCAGCTCCACGCGGGTCACGTGGCTCATGGGACGCACGTTGCCTTTGCCGTCGCCGTTGATGATCCCTTGTTGCTGGGCATACTCCAGAGCCGGGACTCTCCAGGCCGGGGCGGAGGCCGCTGCCAGTTCTTGTTCGTAGCGGGTCATGTACTGCTTGAATTGCTCATAAGTAAGCATTTCTTCATCCTCCTTCGATTCTGTTGTTAAACCCGGCAAGTCCGCCGCGATGTACGGGGCCGGGTCGATGCGGTTATCCTGCTGGTTGCGCACCTCAAAGTGCAGATGGTTTCCGTAGCTGTTGCCGGTGTTGCCCATGCGGCCGATCTGCTGTCCCTTCGCCACCTGCTGGCCGTAACTGACGCTTACCTCGCTCAAGTGGGCATACAGGGTGTAATAGCCGTTGGGATGGGCGATCTTCACGCAGTTGCCATAAGAGGCGTTACCCGTGCTGCCCTGGTTGTTGCTCTGGCCTGTCTGGCAAAAGACCACCTTGCCCTCGGAGTGGGCCAGGATGCCGTCAGTCTGGGTGGTCTGCCAGCCCAGGTCTACGCCGCCGTGACCGTTGCCGAAGGGGTTTGTGATGTGGTTTTCCTGGGTCGCCAAGACCCTGCTTTTTGTGCTCACTGTGCTTTTCCCTCCTGTCAGTGCCGGGTAATCCTTGTAGGCCCAATCGCAATCTAGCTGTACACCGTCTATGTAGAGCTGGTCTGTAAACTGCCAGATGCCGTAGGGCTTTTTCAAGTCGCACGTGCTGTTGTATTGGGCTACCCAGCGGTCGTATTTGTCGAAGGTGGGAGCTGTCAGGTAGTGGGTGAACCAGTTGTAACTGGCATACACGCCCACATAAAGCCCCGCCGCTTCCATTGTCGAACAGAAGCCCTCCGCCGCCCCGGCCAGGTCGCCGCCCAGGGTGCTTTCGGCTTCCATGTCGTACCAGACGCCATAAGCAGGTTTGCGGCCTGCCAGCAGTCTAAGGCAGTGCTGGGCCTCTTGGACGCCGCCCTGCTTGTCCCGGGCATAGCCGAAATGGTATGCGCCCCAGGAGATGCCTGCGGCCTCGCAGCCTGCCACGTGCTTCTCAAAGAGAGAATCCTGCTGGCCGGGGTAATCGCTGCCGTAACCCGTGCGGAGGATGGCAAATTCTATCCCCGACGCTTTGAGTGTGGCGTAATCCTTGACCTTGTTGTAGGTGGAGAGGTCAACCCCTTTTATGGGCATATTCAGCCCTCCTTTCTTCCGTCCTGCAGGAAGTCGTGCTTCTGCAGGCGCTGCTTGTAGTTTTCCCGGATGTTCTCGATGGCCAGCTTGGCCCTGTTGTTGGAGTAGCTTTTGTGATCCCGGCAATAGTCCTCGTAGTAGTCGATCTCGGCCAGCACTTCAACGAATTCCTCTTTGGTGTGGTCGATGGAGCGCAGAAGCTCATTGTTGAATTGCAGGATTTTCAGCCGGTGGGCATCTGCGTCGCGGTTGTCGTCGGTTTCGATGTGCTCATCTAAGCGAACCTCCAGTTTTTCCAGTTTTTTTGGGCCTCTTTTTGGGCATGGGTTACTTCGTCCAGCTTGACCAGAACGTCGCCGTTTGTGGCGCGGCCCAGGCTGTTTAACAGCTTTTTGAGAAGCTTCCCAATGGCAGTCCAGGGATTGATCTTTATGGGGGAAATCTGAATCAGGGACAGGCCAAGGGCCAATAATCCGCCTCCGGCCACTAAAGTAAAGGTCTCGTTTTTCAAAAGGCTTTCTAAGGTCAAATTGCATCACCACCTTCACGCTAGATATTTCTTGACATTGCGGCCAATTGGTCATATAATAGCCTTGTTACGACCAGTTGGCCGTAGAAAGGGGACACGCAATATGTATAATGACACACTGCTTTTTGATGAAATGCCCGTGGATGAACGCACCGGCTATCACACAATTTTGCCGGATCACCGCTACCTGTTTTACCAGAGAAAGGCGCTTGGAATGAGCCAGCAGGCCGTCGCAGATGCTGCTAAGATAAATATCCGGCAGTATCAGCGCCTTGAAAAAGGAGAGCGTTCCATGTCTTCCACAAGCCTGCGGATTGGCCTGGCCGTCTGTGACGTGCTAAAACTCGATCCGCATCGTTTTGTCACGGGTGTATAAGTTAGCTCCCGGATCTGCAATAAGCTCTATATTGCTCATTTGGCCTCGTAAGCCTCGCCTGTGATCTGTTCGTACTGTTCCGCCGTAACCGTGCCGCTTTCCACGCGCCCGGCTAAAATCGCCTTGACGGCGCTCCGGCGGGAGGCAGGCAGCTCGGCCCAGGACTTTGTACCGGCCACCAGCCGGTTTGCCCAAATCGCATCCATTAGCTTTCACCTCCCTTGCTCATAAGCTCATCCAGCTCACAGAGCGCGTCTTCCACGGCCCCGAGCCGTCCATCATAGCTGGCGTCCAGTTCGCAAATGGCATCCTCCGTGGCAGCGGCGTTATCTGCCGCCTGCCTGGCCAAAGGCCCGGTCTTGTCCACTACGCGGTAGTGCCGGTCAATCTCGTACCAGTCGTAGCAGTTGCCCTCCACGTCCTCCTGGCTGTCCAGCTTGCGGACGATGCGGTAATGGTCTGTGATGGTCTGGTCAGGGTAGATTTGCTCGGTCTGGTGGTAGCCGGTCAGGTCGGTATGGGACGCGCCTTTGACCTTGAGGGTTTCTATTTCACCGTTTGTTCCAAATACGTATTCCATGTGTGGCTCCTTTCTTTAGGGGAGTTCTTGAGAGCGGGCACCGTGGTTATTGCCCGTGCCCGAGAGACCGTTGGCATTGACGCAGAACAACCCATAGTAGCCGCCCGTGATGTAGAAGCCACCAACGCAGACGCAGGGAGCAGCCGTACTGGAGTGCCAGTCATCGCACGAATAGGTCATCTCGCTGCCGCTCGCCGCCGTGGGTATAAACATAGCGAAGAGGCCTGATACGCTCTTAACAGAGAACGCGGAGGGAAAGCCACTGCTAGGCGTACCTACACTCACGCCGCCTGTAGTATCGCTAAAGCTGTTGGGGTTGAGAATAATCATCAGCCCGTTGCTGCTGCTGTAGCAGCCATCACACCAGTCAAAACAATTGTCCCATAATCCCTCAATGTTACGATACTGTACACCCACGCCGTAAGTTGTGCGAGCGGTCTGCATTGTGCCGGTATGGTACGGCATAGAGTCAGACGCGCCCATTGCCTGTAAGCCGCTGTTACTGCCACAGCCATAGCCGATTTTTGCCTGACTGTTCCAGTCCGCAAACTCCACGATGTAGAGCAGCCAGAGGGTAAACCGCATGGCAAAATCCATCTGCCAGATGTTGGTGCCTAAGTTGTGGATTTCCGTACGCGCCGTGGCGCGGGTGATATTGACTTTTGGAAGCTGCCCCGTGGCACTCTTCCAGGCGGTCGCACCGCAGTGGTAGCGCCCAATGTAAACCACGCTGCGCTCCCCTTTGCCGTCGCCCCGGTTCATGTGGGCCGGGGCGACGGAGAAGCCGGAGACGGCATTGTCGGCAATCTGGATTTTCATGCCTGCGCCGTTTTGGGTGATCTTGTACCAGAATTTCGGGATGGCCACCATTGTGCCAGCGGTGCGTTCGCTTTTGACCATGCCGGACCAGGGCTTACGGTTGTCGAAGGGAGAGCTATAGCTGCTGGCTCCTTTGACGTAGGGCACCGGGTCAACGAACCCAGCCGCATCGTCGGTGCGCGTCCACTTGGTGGTAGAAGTGCCGTCCCAGCTGGCACCGTAGATTCTCGTAAAGGTGACCGTCACAGAGCAGGTCTTGTCGGTCGGAGCGGTGTAGTTCGTGCCAGCGGCAACCTTGATGGTGATAGTAGCCGAACCGTTGGCCTTGCCTGTTACCGTGACCGTATTGCCGCTGACACTGACCGTGGCCACACTGGTGTTGGAGCTGCTGGCAGAAATCGCGCCGTCTCCGGCCCGGGTGACCGTGATGGTGCCGGTGGTCGTGGACGCGTCCAGGGCCAGGGTGGTGCGGGAGATGGTCAGGCTGCCGGCGGCTTTGCCGATGCTCCAGGCCACCGACTTGGCCCCGGTGGTACCATCGGGCCACTTATGGTTGGCATCAGGGGTAAAGGACGCGTTATAACTTCCAGCATCTGTTTTGGAAGCGTCGCCGCCAATGGTCATTTTGTCGGCATCGTACCCGTTCCACGCAGGCGACTGGGCCGAGCCTGTATAAGTGGGGTTCGTCTTCACAGTGGGTACCGCGACGGCTGCCCGTTCCATGACCCAGCTCACAGGCTTGTCCGCGATGGAGCCGTCCGGCCAACAGTAATTCGAGCCCAGCTTGAAGACAGCGGAATGGGTACCGGCATCCACAGCGCTGCTTTCCCCGCCGATGGTCATCTTGGCGGCATCGTACCCGTTCCATGCAGGCGACTGGGCCGAGCCCGTGTAAGTGGGGCTGGTACTGGCCGTGGGGATCGCGACTGCCGCCCTCTTAATGCTCCAGGAAACCGCTTTTGCCGTAACCGACCCGTCCGGCCAGCAGTAGTTGGGGCCCGGGGTAAAGGAAGCATTATAATCCCCCGCGTTTATAGAACTGTAGGTGCCCCCTATCGCCATTTTGCTGGAATCATAGCCGTCCCAAACCGGCGACAGCGCCGAGCCTGTATAGGTTGGGTTGGTTTTGACCACAGGCGCGGAAATAACCGCCCGGCCGATGGCCCAGCTTATGTTCTTGGCCCCGGTGCTGCCGTCGGGCCAGCAGTAGTTTGGCCCGGGGGTAGCCGATGCGCTGTAGCTTCCCGCGTCCGTGCCGGTAGTAGTACCGCCCAGCACCATTTTGGACGAATCAAAGTTTTTCAGCTTGAGGGATTGCACCGCCCCCGTATAAGTCAGGCTTCCATCCTGGCTGGGCACAGCCGCCAGCTTCTTCCGGGCCACCGTCACGGAAAAGGAGGCGGTCTTTGTTACGCCGTTCTCTGTATAGCGGACTGTAACCGCCTGTGCCCCCAGGGTATCAAGCGTCGTGGGGGTGCACGTCCAGCCGGTAACGGCTGCGGTCTTGCCGTCGCTGTATTCTGCCTGTACGGACAGCCCCGCCGTGTCCAGCGTGTCTCCATATTCGTAAGTGGTCTTAGACGGGGTGGCGGCTACCGTGAGCGATTTCAGCCGGTGCGTAACGGTAACCGGAACGCTGGCTTTAACCGTATTGCCCCCTTCGGTATAGGTAATGGCCACTTCCTTAACGCCGTCTGCCAGCCCTTCCAGGGGGTATGTGTACCCCGTGACCTCTACCTCTGCAATCACGGTCCCGGAAATGGCATACTTGCCCATCACTTTCATGCCGGCAGGGTCAAACGCCTCCCCTTGAAGATAGCTTGTCTTTGTGGGCGAAACAGCGATATCAATAGAATGGATCACCACAGAGCCGCCCAAGCCGCTCTCTTCCAGCTTTTCCAGAAATTCCGAAAGGGGGCTTCCGTTGTAGAGGATCTGTCCGGCATCGCCGGTATCGGTCCAAATATAGCCTCCATCCTCTTCCCGGCCCTGGCAGACGTACTCCCTGTTGCCCTCGCTGTCATAGTAATGCTGGCCGGGGATCCCGGCCGTTTCCTTTGTAGGCGCTCCCGGCCTGGATATAGCCGATCCAGCGCCGGGGGCATTTACAGAACCTATTGCCATGCTCTAACTCTCCTTCCCGCAGTCGATTTTGTATTCAGCCCCGAGGGCTGTTTCCGGCACGGCCATAGCCCGCAGCCGTATCCTTCCCGCCAGCGTCTCGCAGGTGGGGCAAAGGCCGCAGCGGGAAGCCGCTGCCAAGCTGGATATCGCCAGCGTTACATCGGCCCGGTCTTTTTGGGTGACGTCCTCTGCCGGGATATCATAATAAAACGGATAATCGCTGCTGTCCTGCTTCCAGCCCGTGCTCAGGATGGTGCACGCAACAGGCGTGGCCTTGTCGGCTTTGCCGTCTAAGGCGCTGCCGGTCATCTGCGCCAGCTTCACCAGGTCTTCGCCAAGGGTAGAGGCGGCAGACTGCAAACCGTCCACCGCCTCGCTGTCCTGGCGTATTCTGGAAAGCAGGAGGCTTAACGCTCCCGGTTCAAATGCTTTCCATTTTTTCATCCAGCCACCCCGCGATTATTCGCCGTCCGTGCCGTCAAACAGGGCGCGGATTTCCGCCTCGGTGACCTCCTCGAAAACATTCCCCAAGGCAGTCCCGAGGCTGTCCTCTGTCACGTACCCGGACAAGTCCACAAAGCCTGCCAGCACATCGTACTTGTAGTCCTCGCCGGACTTGACGACCGCTACGTTTGTACCGGCCGGGTGCTTGCCGCCTGCGCCCTCTACGAAGTCGGCGGTAGCGGTAAACTTGTCGGTCACGTTGACCACCAGGCCCAGGTTGTCCTCCGACAGCTCCGGCAGGGAAGCAAAAGCTACAGAGCCGCCAGCCTTATAGGTGCTGGACAGCTTGGCATTGATAGAAGCCACCACCTGTTCCTCGGTCTGGAACTTGGAGTCGTTCGACAGGTCAGAGACCTTGGTGGGCAGGTCGGTCTTCTGGGCGTAGCGGGACTTCAGTTCCGCAGCGAATGTAGCAAGGTTGCCATAGGATATGTTCTTCATTTTGTCAGCCATCATGGATTCCTCCAAAATAATTTTTTACCGGAGAACACCCGGGAGCAGCACACGACATTCCGGTACGCCGTGTGCCATGGGCCCTCGGGCGGGTTTCGTGCTTCTTACTCGGTGGGAGACTCCGGAGCAGGTTCCTGGAACAGG
This sequence comes from uncultured Clostridia bacterium, assembly GCA_947652665.1. GTDB lineage: Bacteria > Bacillota > Clostridia > Oscillospirales > Acutalibacteraceae > Acutalibacter. The sequence continues at coordinate 21,386 of CANTDZ010000023.1, read as the reverse complement.
GCCAGGACTTCCTCGTCCGTTGCGAACTCCGCGCCGGTGCCGGAAAGCCCAGCATCCTGAATCTGCTTCTTGACCTCCTCCTTGGTGGCAATTACGTTGCTGAGGGCTTCCATGTTGCCCAGGGTCAGGGCCTTTTGTTTGTTGTCTTCCATTGTCTTATACCTCGTTTCATAAAATATTTATTCCTGGCCTAATCGGCCTTGGAACCTGTGAATAACTGTGCGACCTCCTCGCTGGACGCAGCGTCTAACGAAAGATAGCCGGATTCGTCCAGGCACAGGCCCGAATGGGGGCGTACCTTGATGCCCGGTGCCGGTGCGCCCGGCAGAACTCCGCCGCCAGGCTGGAACAGCAGGCCGCTTGCCTGCATAGCTGTGGAAGGCACCGCTTTGGCGTAAAACCGCAAGGCTCCTTCCATGCTCTGGACACTTGCCCCCAGGCCGCAGGCAGAAGCCGTGTCCAGGCTTTGGGGGTGCAGGCTGACATGTGGCACCGTGTCTGCTGTGGCGCCCTCTACAGATACGTCTATGCAATAAGGGAAATCCCCGCCGGGCTGCCAGCCTTCGGCGGGGATGGTAATATTGAATTGCCGGGGGGACAGGCCGCCTACGGCTTGGCCCAGCTCATCCCAGGTGACCAGGCCAGCGGGGGCCGACACATCTACGTGCAGCTCGTCGGACAAGATCAGCACCAGCGGGAAGTTAAAAACGCTGGGCGGATAAGAGGGATGGAACCCGGGCACCGGCTGGCGGTAATCCCCCAGGGTGCCGTAGAGAAGGTCTGTCTCCTGGCCGGTCTCGGGGTCTTCCACAAACACGATGAACTCCGACAGCAGGAAAGTCTTCACCTCCGGGTGCTCGCTGTTGGCAAACTGGATGGTCAGATGGAACCGGCCGTCCTTGTGGCTGCGGTCCGCTATGGCCCCTTCGGATATGTACTCCACCAGCTGGTGTACATCCGCCAGATTGGCGTCCTCTGGGACAAGCCCGCTGCCAAAGGCGGTCCGGGTAATATGAAAGCTTTTCTCCAGCGCCATGCAGGCCGCTATCACAGCCCGCCCGTGGGTGGTGACTTTGTAGGCATAATCCATAATCGGTCACTCTCTTTCTTATAGGTTTGACAAAATGGTACATACCCCGCCTGTGCGCAGGATGGTGGCGGTGGGCGGCTGGCCGGTGTTTTCCGGCACGGGCTGGAATACCTGCGGGGCATAGGTGCCGCCTGCATACAGGGTGTGGCGGAAGGCGTATTGGTCCTTACCGGCCGGGACGCCTAAAGAGGTGTTCTGTCCGGCCCCGCCGCCTACGTGAAGGGTAGAGGGGGGCAGTTTGACCGTGTATTGGATAGCATCCAAATGATCCCGCAGGCTCTTGTAATATTGGACTGTGCCCAGTACGCGGGACAGCTTTCCTTCTTTATATTTCTCTCCAGTCAGGTTGATTTCCAGGCGGAAATGATACGGTTTGCCGCTCTCGTACCGGAACCAGGGTTCGACAGAGGATTGGGGGAAGATGGCACGCAGCGCACCCTCTACCGCTGCCTTTGTCCCCAACGTTTTATGCACCTGCCAGCTGGACTGCAGGGTGCGCCGTTTTTCCTCCAAGGAGTAATCCGCATCCCACCAGTCCACCTTGAAATCGTAGGCCAGGATATCCAGCAGGGCTTCGTCCAGCCGGTCAATGTGGGGGTAGATAGATACACACTCGATTTCCTTCCTGTGCTGCTCCAGCACACCGGCTATGGTCCCGGCCAGCGCCACCATTTTCGGGTCGCCGGACAGGGAAATAGGGAGGGAGCCCAAGAAGTTTTCTTTGGTCAGGCCGTGATCACTCATCCTCATAGCCTCCATTCACCACCGTGATGTCTTTGACCGCCGCGACCTGAGGAGCCGTCTTGCCGTCGTCCCGCAGGATCGTAAAAGCAGGCTCGGTAAGCTCCACACGCTTGATGCCCGTCTGCATCAGCAGGCCAATGAGGGTGGAGGGATTGATGTCCCGGCCCAGTTTTGCGGCTTGCCAGCCCACATATTTCTGTACGGCGGCATGGACCGCAGCCTGTATCTCGGCGGCAGACTTGCTTGTCCCGGTCTGGGTGTAATAGGTGAAAGCGATGTTGTATTCTGCCGTTTCCGCATCCTCCACAAAGACCTGGTCTGTCAGCGGCCGTACCTCGTCGGCGCTGCACTGGGCCAGTACCGCCGCCTTGACTTCTTCTGTGGCCAGTGTGCCGTCGTCCATGAGGACATAGAGCTTCACCACCCCCGGTTCGGGGGAATTAGCGATCACGTCCCCGATTTCCGTGCTGGCCTTTTTTGCAAAATATTCGTAACTGCCCCGGGCCCCGGCACAGCTGTAAGCGTCCATACTGGCGCGCATGAGTTGGTAGAATTCCTCGTCCGTGGCTTCGTCCGCGCCGCTGTCGCTGGTGGTCCGATTTTCCGTTTTGGAGTAATAGTCGTACAGGTCGACCAGCGTATCCAACTGGCCGGGGGCATAGCCGTTGCCGATAATGCCCGGGGTTCGGCAGCGAATCTGGGCATCCACATACGTTTCGCCGATGTTGATATACACATCTTCTGCCGTTTCCCAGAAAAGCCCACCGGAACTGGTGACGCGGGTACCCGCCGGGATCAGCACGGCGGTTTGCTGGGGCTCGGAAATGCGGAACCGCTGGGTGCACACCGCAGACTGCGCCTTGGGACGCTCCTCCAGCTTCAAGAGCTGGGCCAGGGCGTCCAGATTTTCCCCCTCGGCCCGGCTAGGAATATTCTGGTTGCCGATGACGTTCATTAAGACCCGCTCGTGCAAGAGGATTCCCGCTACCCACTGGATAAAAAGCCGTTCCGGGCTGCCGGGCTGGACGGTTTCCCCTGTGATCTGCTCATACCCCTGCACAAGCAAAGACACCAGGCTTTCCGCGCTGGTGTCTACAAATTGATACTCGGGGCTGCGCATAACATCCACCTGCCTTTTCCTAAAAAATAAACGCCCCGGCTTGACATAGCCGGAACGTGTTGTTATAATAAAAACAGAAGGGCACTGCCGATGAACGGTTGGCCCAGGTTATTGACTTACTTTAAGAAAAGTAGCCGTTATCCTTGGTCGGGGCGGCTACTTTTTTGTGTTTATATTGCTGGCAATCCACATACTCACGACGATTTGAAACATCGCCAGTACGAGGCTTAACAGCTCATAATCACTCATAAGCTTGCCCTCCTGTTCACGGATTCCCTTACGGGTTTCTATGTAATCGGAGGGTTCAGGCCCTCCGTAGAAGGCCAACCGTCCACCGTTATGGCAGCACCCGCCCCTTTTGAGGGGCATTTTTTATTATAGCAAACTGTCAGAATTTGTCAATCTTTATCCGCTGCCCGCATGAATCACCACCTCCACCGTTGGGATAGACCGTCCCGGCTTCAGGGTGCTTTCCTCAAAATCTGCGTTTACAAACTCTGCCCGAGGCTCCCACTGTTCGATGGCTTCCCGCGTTCGGACGATCATCAACGCCCTTGCTGCAGGGGCAGGCTTATCCACAAAATCCTGGGCCAGCCCGAAGTCCCGGTACATGGGCGCCGAGCCCTTGGGCGTCGCCAGAATCAGCGCTATATTTTGCAGGACGGCGTTTACCTCCTCCGGCTCGTTCAGGCGGATGTTGCCCAGGTCGGTGGCCGATACGGTGTAGCTCATAGCATCAACTCCTTAAATATTCCTGCAGCTCCAAGGAAACCTCCGCCACGGTGGGGTTGCCCCACTTATCTTGGCTTTGGTATTGGGCGCTGTGCTTCAAAATGTTCCAGCGGTACTTGCCGTAGGGCTTGTCTCCGATCACCAGGGGCAGGGCCTCGCCGCTGCGCTCGTACGTCCAGATTTTCACAAGCTCCTCGAGGACGTTTACGCCCAGTTCCCAAGTCAGCGTCATGGAGAATTTTATGCTGTCCGGGTCGACCCCGGTAAACTCGGTAAGGGCGTTTTGCAGGTGCCGCTGGTGGACAGCGTACCGGGCCGAGCCCGACCACTCCACATCCTTTAGTGTCTCGACCACTTCCTCCGAAACCTGGAAAATAATCTCCCCCAAGCATCCCACCACCGCCATCAGACCACCCCCAAGATAAAGCCGTCGCCGATGTCTACGCCGTTCACGCCGTCTACGGGCAGATACAGCACCAGCACCTGGTCGTTCACCTGGGGCATCCACACATCTAAAAGTGCCCTATGGGTATGGCCGTCCGCCGTCTCAACGGTGACCGCCGCCCCCATGTGCTGGAGCACGTACAGCCAGCCGGAATGTTCTCCGGGGAATTTCACCCGGGCCAGGCGCTTTCCCGCGTTTATGTCCATGACGATGCCCGTACGGATGAGGCCTGTCACGTCGATGTTGTTCATGTACCGCCCTCCTTATAGCACCTTGCGCAGTTCCACGTCGGTGGTGTAGCCGCTGGCATTTACCGTGTGGACGGCGCGGCTGATCATGTATTTGCCATCAAAGGACGCCCAGCCCTCTACCATTAAGGTCAGCCCGGCTAGCAGGCCGGAATCACCCGGAAACGAGAACCGGGCCGTTTTGGCAAACCGGTTGTGCATCCGTAGGTAGTTTTCGGCCCAATACTGGGCTTCGCCGGGGCTGGATACCCGGACGGTGATCTCCAGGCACTTGTGGTTCTTGGCGTCTTCGTCGTAGTCCTCTGTTTTGGCTGTGCCCTCTATCAAGCTGCCCGTAGCTGGGTCGGTGTAGCTCACCCGGCAGGAATCGTACTGCGTGCCGGCAGCGGTAGAGGAAAAGCTGTAGGAAAGATAACCGCCGCCCCTTCTTATGGTCGTGATGGGCGGCTGCTTCTCATATTCCCGCTGGTCAAAGAGTACCAGCGTATTGTTGGTGACTTTCAGGTTTACCGCCGCATCCTTGCACAGCTTGGAAAGGAACTCGATGTCCGTCTGGCGGCGCTGTTCGGAGCGGTCATAGGAAGGGTTCGCGGCGGCGTACAGGGCACATTCCATGCCGTTGTTCGCGGCAATCTCCTGGGCGATGCCATGAAGGTTGTAGTTCTCCCAGGAGCGGGTGTTCTTTGTCTGCCGGATGGCACTCGAAAAGGGCAACGCGGACGCCTTTAAGACCACCCTCGCAGGAGGCCCCGAAACATCCACGCTGTCCAAGTCGAAGACGCCGCAGTCCAGCCAATGGTCGCCCTGGCCCTTCCAGTCTTTCTGCACCAGGGCGGCTTTTAGCTGGAGGCCCTTATGGCTTCCAGCCGCTTCTATCATGCTGGTAAGCCAGCCCCCGGCCCAGATGCCCTCCCGGTCCTGCAAGGTAAGCTGCTCCTTTTCCAGGGCGGCAGGCTCCCGCCGGTGCTTCCCTGCTTGATTTCCGGTATCGTCAGTATGATCCCTGCTGGGAATGTGTAAAGATTCAGATACCAACGGTTCACCATCATGAGCCTGTCGGTGAAGTTTACGCTGCCCAGGGTCTTATAGGCGATGCTGTCCCACATATCGCCCTGAACCGTGGTGTACGTCTTTGCCATCAATACCGCCTCCTTGCTGTGTCGCGAATATGGTCGTCTACCACCCGGACTACGTTGGCCGCAAATTCTTCCCCGTATTCCTGCAGCTGCGCTACGGTTTCCTGCGTGGCATTGCCCTCGATCTGGAAATAAACCTGCACGACCACGGGCTGTGCAGCCATGTTGGCCGGCAAAGCGCTGATGGCAGGACGGGCCTGCATGGCGGCGGTGTCCCGGGCGTTCAGGACTTGTTCGCCGCCCTGGAAGAATACCAGCTCGGGGCCGTTCTCGCCTACCATGGCAAAGCCCGGAGCCGCGTCTGTGGTGCCGGTGGCGTAGCCGGGTATTTTGCTGGCGGCAATGATGCCGCTGCCTACACTCGATGCGGTCGCTGCCAGCGATAAAGTCCGTTGGGCAATGCTTGCGATCCGTCCATAGATGGCCTGCACCTGGCCCTCCATATCGGCCGCGCCTTGGATAAATTGTTGGATGTTTGCCATGCCGATCCGGTAGGATTCAGGCCCAAAGTCCATTTCCCCTATATCGGATTCCATTTCGCTTAGCAGCTTGTCCATTTCCTCTGTGTAGTGCGTGGTCATTTGGGAAATGTTTTCGGCAGCATTGTCATGTTCAGCCTGCAGCTGCTGCCAGCTTTCTGCCATGGCCGCCAATTCTTCATCGGTAGCAACGGCCATGCCAGCCACAGCATTCACGCTTTCCGAACTGCCGTCTGCAAAGCTGGCGATAACGCTTTCCAGCCCTTGTATATCCGCGCTCCGTGCGCGCAGGGATTCTAAATTAGCATTATAGTTCTGCCAATACCCCACTTGGCTTGCAATGCCTGCATTGATGGTTTCCGCACTGATTGCCACTACTTCCGCCGCTTCATCCCAAAGCGAGTACTGCCCTTGTATGCTGGAATAAGCCGCATCATAGGACTCCTGGTAGGCCTCTGTAAGGGCTTTTGCGCGTTCTGCCGCGCTGGTCATTACCGCTTCCAGCTCGGGGGTTATGTCCGCAATAGCGGCTATTCCATCCGCCGCATCTTCTGCTTCATCGGAGACGGTGCCCACAGCTTCCGCATAGCTCTTGACAGCCGCGTCGGCTTCTTCGGCAGCAGCAGAGCTTTCGTCTAAGGCTTCGCGGTAGATGCCCACATTGCGCTCGCCCACCTTGATTTCCTCATTGAGGGCAGAGTACTCAGCCTGCAAGGCAGCAGATTCCTGGGCAAGCTCCCCGGAACTCAAGGCAGTATCGCCAGAAAGCTCATCCATGCGCTTGAGGACTTCGTTTCGCCGTTCTTCGTTTGCGCGCAGCTCGTTTTCCGCTTGGGTCAGCAGGATGGAGTTTTTGGCCTGTTCCTTGAGCACATCCATGTGTTCGGCCATCAGCTCCTGCAGAGCCTGCTGGCGTGCCTGTTCCTCGGCGTTTTTGCGCCAGGCTTCGGTCTGGGCACGTAAGGCGTCCGTGCCGCCTTGGATTGAATTGGTTTCTAAATCAATAGCCCCTGCCAGTTCCGGCACGGTATCGCACAACAGTTGCAAAATGTTGTGGTATTCTTCCGATTCTTCATCTGTCAACTTGGTTTTTGCAGCCAATTCGTCTAGGCGGCCGATGTACATTTCTGCTACATCCGCCGTGGCCAGGATATCCGTTTGCGTATTGCTAAAGTCGGCAGACACCTGCTCGATAGCGCCGGCAGATTCCCTGGCGGCTTCGGTTAGTTCGTCTACTTTGGGGATGCCCTCATTGGCAGCTTCCACCGCGCCGATAATGCCAGCAGTCACAGCGCCTATACCAGCGGCAACGGCCAGAATCGGCCCTACGGGGCCTGCAAACAAGGACATAAGATTGAACGCCGCCATAGCTTTCTTGGCGGCATTATAGGCCACGATGGCGGCAGTGGTAGCTCCAATGGCCCCCGCTGTCCCCATAATGACCTTTGTGAGGATAGGATGCTCATCGATCAGCTCATCCATGAACCCAAGAATCCCCGTCCCAGCTTGCACCAGCCAGCGGATTTCCGGCATGAACACAGTGCCAATGGTGATAGCCAGCCCATCCGACGCCGACTGCATCAAAGTCAGGTCGCCGGCCAGGTTGTCCAGTTTGATGTTAGCCATGCGTTCGGCGGCACCGGCAGAGTTGTAGATGCTGTTGGTTAGGGACTGGAAATCCGCCTCGCTGGTGTTGATGATGGCCAGCATACCGCTCATGGCCTCTTTGCCAAAAATCGTGCTGGCCGCTGCGGACTGCTCCGCCTCGCTCATCCCGGAAAACGCGCCCCGCAGATTGTCCACCATATCCAGCATGGGGAGCATCTGGCCGTTGGTGCCGGTCAGGCTGATGCCTAGCCGGTTCATTTCGGCGGCCTGCTTTTCGGTGGGCGCAGCCAGGTTGGCGATGGCCGTTTTCAGCGTGGTACCAGCCTGGCTTCCCTTGATGCCACTGTTGGCCATAAGGCCCAGGGCGATTGCCGCATCTTCTGCTTCATAACCCAAAGTGCCGCACAGGGGCGCAACATACTTGAAGCTTTCACCCAATAGGCTTACGTTAGTGTTGGATTTCGTGGCGGCAGTTGCCAGCACGTCCACGAACTGGCCGGTGTCGGCGGCAGTCATCTTGAAGCCGGTCAGGCTGTCGGTGACGATATCCGCCACGCCTGCCAGGTCTTCGCCGGACGCGGACGCAAGGTCGAGCACGCCAGGCATTCCGGCTAGCATCTGCTGGGCGTTCCACCCGGCCATGCCCATGTAGCCCATGGCTTGGCCGCTCTGGTTGGCCGTGAACTCGGTGGTAGCGCCCAGCTCCTGGGCCTGGGCATTTAAGAGGGCCATCTCCTGACGGCTGGCGCCGGAAAGAGCCTCCACATTGGACATGGTAGCGCCAAATTCGCCTGCTGCCTGCACCGTGCCCAAATAGGCCTCGCCTATCTGTTTGAGCCCGGACACGATGCCAGCAGCGGCCAGGGCGCTGGCGACGGCGTCAAAGGCACTGACAGCGCTCTCGCCGTACTTTTCAGCGGACTGCGCCGCCTGTTCCTGTTGCCGGGAAAGCTCCTCGATCTCATTGGCAAGCCGGGCGCTTTCCCCGGCCAAATTATCGGTGCTCACTCCGGCTTCTTCCAGACGTTGGGTGGTGGTGCTCAAACGGCTCTCTTGCCGCTCCATGGTGCCCTGAGTATCTGCTATGCGCTGCTCCAGCTTGAGCTTTTCCTGCTTTAGCCGGGCCGTGCTGCCGGTTTCTTCATCGATCTGCTGGGTTAAAAGCGCGTGCTGTTTGGCCAGGTTTTCCAGCTTGACCCGGGTGCTGTCCACCGCCGCAGATTGCTTCTGGTAAGCGGAAATATCCGCCTGCACCCGGTTCAAAGACTGGATCTCATTGCCCAGCTTGGCAAATTCCGCCTGGGCCTGGGAGAAGGCACTCTTAAAGCCGGAGCCCTGCTTGGCGTTCATGACAAAATTCATTTCATACAGCTTTCCGGCCATTAGCGTTCCCCACCTTCCTTGCGTTTGGCTACGGCCGCATTATTTGCGGCGATACATTCCATGAGGTCTAACAAGGGCTGGTTTAGAAACTCCAGCAGGGAGCCCATGCCGTTTTGCGCCAAGATGGCGCACTGCTCACGGACCCACCTGCCGTTGTCTCCTAGAGTAGCCCCCAAAGCCTGAAAAAAAGCCGGCCCATGGCCGTGATTTCCTCAAAATCGAGGATCGGCAGGGCCTCCATGAAATCCCGGTCTACAATCCGCATACCGTTTTCATCCCGCAGGGGGCAGGCGCGGACGGCGATCAGGGCCACGTGTTCCCGGCCAAAGTTCTGCACGCCTTGGCCGCCGGAAGACTTGGAGAGCTCCCGGTCGATGCCGATGCTGTCCTTGCCGGTAAGGGAATCCCAGTGAAAGGTCAGCTTGTCCACGGTTTTGCCATTAAAGGTAAAGGGCTGCGCGAACTCGTGGGTGTAGCTGCGGCTTTCCTCACGGATCTGCTGGATGGTCTTCCGCTTTGTTTTCTTTTCGATTTGGGCCTTATCGGCCTTTTCAGTGGCTTCAATTTCTTTTTCCAGGGATTCTACCTGGGGGGATTTGGTTTCTATCTTGGCTGTATTTTCATTTGGCATAGTAATTCCTCCTAAAGAATTGCGTAATTTACTTAAAAACGCTTGATATTACGTAAATTACGTAGTATAATGGAGTTGTCAGAAGGGAGCGGTAAGATGAAACGGCGGGACATCATAAACAAACTGCTGGCCGCCGGATATCGCAAGGCCCGGGACAAAGGTGACCACACGATTTTTGAAAAAGAAGGCGCGCAGTCCATCCCAGTCCCAAGACACCGCGAGGTGAACGAGAACCTCGGAAAAGCCATTTTGAAGCAAGCGGGGCTAAAATAAGCCCCGCCCCTTCGGGGGCACAGAAAGGAGCTGCTTATGAACGAATATATTTACCCCGCCGTTTTTCATCTTAACGAAGAAGACGGCTCGTACACCATCCGATTCCCAGACTTGCCCAGCTGTATCACAGAAGGGAAGGATTTGGCCAACGCCCTATACATGGCTCAGGACCTGCTGACGCAGTGGGCTGCTTACTGCGAGTCCAGGAAAGAACCCCTGCCGCCTGCCAGCAAGCTTGAAAACGTGGCCTGCGAACAGGGCGAGTTTGTGAACCTCGTCCGCGCAGTTGTGCGCGATGACCGGGCGGTCCGCCGCACGGTCTCCCTGCCTAAGTGGCTGGACGAACAGGTTGCCGCTGCTGGGCTGAGCTTGTCCCGCGTCCTCCAGGACGCCCTGAAAGAGCGCCTGAACCTCACGTAAAAAGATGGCCCCAGTTGCCCGGGGCTTCTTTTTGTTTATTTGCCGAGTTTCTTCCGCACGTCAGCCATGTAGTCCTTGCCATTGATAACGCACTTCATGTGGCGCTTGTCCACCTCAAAGAGCTGCTGGCCGTCACGGTACCCGGCAAAGTAATAGACGACATACTCGCTCTTGGCATCGGCGTTGGCCATAGGGGCTACGCTGCCGGGGTCGTAGCTTTTGGCCCGGGCAATGACCACGTACTTGTTGCCCCAGGTGCCCACGTCGGTTTCGTCGGTGTCCCAGTATTCCTCCACCACGCGGATATCCAGCTGGTGCTTTTCCGGGCTTGCCAGGCGCACGGCGTCGCCCGTGTGGCTGAGCCAATCGATCTCCATGGTCATGTTGTCCACCATGCCGATGAGGGGCACTTCCAGGTTGCCGGTCATGCCCGTGCCAGAAATGTTCACGGTGGGGTAGTTGATGGTGGGCAGTTTGACCCTCGCCACGCCCAGCAGATTCACGCTGTCTTCGTAGATTTCGGCCTGTATATAGGCCGCAGGCTGTTTTGGCATAATGTTTCCCTCCTTATCAAGCCGCCAGAGCGGATTGGATGTAGCTCACGTCATACTCCAGCGTGAAGTCGATTTCCTGGGCCGGGCTGGGCGGTGTGATGTAGATGTGGATATGGATGATGCCTGCCATCAAGTCCAGCAGATTGTTTTCTTCCTCCAGCATTTCCGCCCGGGCGCCCAGCAGGTGTTCTGCCGATATCTGGCCGTTGAGCCAGATGTTGCTGGTGTCCAGAACGTTGTCGATGAGCCGCCGGTTCATGGGCTTGTCCAGCTTGCTCCAGAAGGTGCGGATGATGGTGTTGCCCACCCAGTCGAACATCTGGGAGACGGGGATAAACTGATCCTTTACGTCTGTGTTGCCGGGGTAGCAGGCGGTGTAATTGCCCTTGGCCGTCCAGCCCATGGACATAAAGTTGATGGCCGTGACCACGCCCCAGTCGCCTGCAATGAGATTGACCTGCTCCCAGGTCAGGTTGACTTCGGCACCGTCGGCCAGACAGCAGGCATCCATCTTGAGGTTCTTGTTGGACGGGCTCTCGTAGGGGCAGCCGCCGTTGGATGTATCCACCTGGGCCATAAGCCCGGCCAACTGAGTGCTCAAATGGAACTGGTACTCGCCCAGCTTTACCTGGGGCCAACAGAGGATCTGGTTCACGTCTACGAAGTTGTTCTTATTTTTGTAGCCGCTAAGCTGGCTGTACTCGGTAACACCTTCTTCGGTGCTGTCGCAGTCTATGAGGCATTTAGCGCCGAACAAGCCATTGATGCCCGCCGCTTTCGTGGCCAGAATGGCGGCCACTACTGTGTCGTGGGAGTAGCCGGGAGCCAGCAGCAGGTCAGGGATTTTGCCCACGGCGGTCATACAGGCATCCGCTTGGTCAATAGCCATTGCCACGTCGGCGGTTGTCACGGCCTCGGGTTTGACTTGCGCGGCCTCCACCGTCAGGCTGGCAGAGGAATAGGCCGCGCTGTCCTCCAGCAGTTCGATGATGCACTTGTTTTTGTCCTCGTCGTAGAACAGGGTGTAATCCTCGTTCTCGGTGAGGACGGCTGCACCTTCGCCCTCGCCGCCTTTCACCTTGAGGCCGGCCTTGATGGTCTCAAGAGGCAGGGTGACGCGATGCTCTGCAACGTTGTAGGACTTGGCCTCGGCCGGGGTTTTCATGTCCGCGTCGGCAGGGTCCAGGACGTTGCAGAAAATCACTGGCTGGCAGCCGAACAACTTGAAATGGCTGTACATGGCCTCGCAGAGGGTGTACTTCTTCCAGTCGTAAGAGAAGCCCAGCTTCTCCACGGCCTCGTCCCAGCTGGTGCACAGGACAGGGTAGTTGGATTTGCCAGGCTTCGCTGCAGTATGTACCGGCGCGGTACCTACTACAAAGGGGATGCCACTGTCGGCCACCACGGGGATGCTAACCGCCGTGGCTTTTTCGTATACATGGACGCCCAAGTTAGCCATTCTTCATCGCCTCCTGTTTCTGATATTCCAGGTATTCCGGCATGACCTTCTCCTGTGCAGCTTCCAGCAGCTCCTTCTTGAGCTTCTGATAGTTGGCATAGTGAGCTGTGCCGGGCTCCTTGACCTTGAGCCGGGCCACCGCCAGGGACGCGCCGGGGACAATCAGTGCCTTGACCAGCGGGTGTTTCTGGATCAGCTCCTTGTATTCCTTGAGAATATCGCCCTTCTCACCCCGGAACACCTGGCCCGAATGAATATGGCCCCGGATGTTGGGGCCGATGTAGCAGTAGATTTTATTGCTCTTGTGGGCCGTAGTGGCCGCCCCCGCAGATGTGGCCGTCCGGGCCGACTTTGCGGATGTTGCTGTAGCCTTGCTTGCCATATGTTACCTCTCTTTCTACCGGGTGTAGAATCCAGGTGGAAATCATCTCCCCAGCATAAAACGGCGGAATGTTGTCGGGGTAAATAAGATACTCCACCCCTTCTTTTACGTCTAATTTGAACTGCTTGCCTACTACCACCTGCCGCAGCAGGGCAATACGCAAGCGTTCCATAAGGCCCAAAAGGGCCAGCTGGCCCTCCTGGTTATTTTCGTGGTAGACCGCGAAAACCGAACGCACCACCGCCTGGCTGCTGGGGTACGGCCGGCCCTCGGGGTGCCAGTCCCTTGCAGTAATGATCTGATGGAACACGTAAGGGGCCTTTTTCTTTGCGGATTTGAAATCAGCTAGGCCCATAATGTGTGCCTCTGCAGCGCGCGGTTCGGGAGGTTCTTTGTCCTCCTTTTGCTGCTGTACCGGGAGGATAAGGTCCTTCACGGTTTTTTCGGTGAAAGCCTTGAGGGCTTCCAGAAGGTTTTGCTTCGTCATGCGTCCTCCTATATCCAGCCGTTGAGCCGGGCCAGCACCTCGTGTTCTAAACGTTCCTTGAATTTGTCCATGGATTCCTCGGCCAGCTTTTCTGCAACTTCTGGTCGACCCAGCATGGCAGGCACGGAATTACCCATGATTTCACGAATACTCAAGCCGTTCCGTTCAAATATGCCAACATGGCCACTAGACATTTGCGCCACAAAGGCATGCTCAAACAGGGCGGGACTGGTGCTTTTGAGCTGGTGGCCATGGGCGGGTAGGCCCGGGTGGGCCATGCGCCATTGGCCCTGTATCATCACAGGCACCAGTTGGGTTTGGTCATAGGCGGGTCCCCCAGGACTGGCACCACCGTAACGGAATAAGGGGATTTTGCCGCCTGCAAAATTTATGAAGGCCTGTACGCCGTCCTCGTATGTGTAGCGGACCGTAATGTTCTCATTGGCCCGGATGTTGGCAGCGCTGATATCATACCGCTCCCGAATAGCCTTGGAAGCGTTCGTGCGCAGATGAGACACGGCGCGGGTCATGGCAGACTTCATCGCTTTGTCTATTCCTCCGGGGATGCCGTTTAAGAGCGCTGTGGCTCTGTTTATCTGTCCCTGGTCCAAAACCTGTACCTGCATGGTACTCATTGCGCCGTCACCTCCAGTTCCACCTTGAGCATCCCCATCTCACAGAAAGAAGACAGAACCCGGTAACGCTCGAAAAAGTGCGGGGCTTCCGGGGAGTTTATTTCCAGCCATGTGCCCTGTTCCGGCATCACGCCGGAAAGGTCGGACTGGGCACAAAAAAGGACGGCCCCCGCCAGGTAGAAGCCCTGTGCGTGGTCGTCTACTTTTGGCTGGCGTTCGTCCTGGCCTACTTCCTGCAGGCTGACGGGGATGTCAGTGTATTCCTCTTCGTCATAACGTACTGTGCGCTTTTCAGCAAAGAATCTTGTGTCCAGGAAAACTTTACTGATGTCCCGCTTTATCCGGTCTTGGAAGCTCATACTACCACGTCCTCGGGGGACAGATCGGGTGGGGCTTCCTGCTTTGACTTGTTGTTCTTTTTGGGCTTGGAGGGTTTGGCCGGTTCGGGGTCGGGGTCAGCTTCGCCGACGCCGTCACGGTCTTCGAATTCCTCAGGATCAGGTTCTGGAGGTTCAGGCTCAGGAGATGTATCTACATAACGGGCCACGCCCCGGCCTACCAGACGTTCTTCCTCGGCGGGAGTGAGGGAGAACGCTCCATCTGCCGGACGGATGAGCCGCCCCTTTGCACCGTATGCGCCGCTAATCATTTCAATCATGGTACGCTCCTTCCTTATGCAAACACGTTTTTGGCGACCGTCCAGGGAGATTTCCGCTTGGGAACCAGCAGGGGCTTGGCGCTCAACTGGGTCTCCTTCACCGGCGGCTTTATGGTAAAGACGTGCAGGGGTACCCGAGTGCCTGCGTAGGTGTGGAAATCCCCGTCATTCTCCAACTGGGTCACAGCGCCATACAGGCCCTTGCCGCAGTCGGGAGCGGTGACGATGGCGGTGCCGTCCGGGATATAGGGGGTGTCCTTGCCGCTTTCGTCTGTGAAGGTGCCGTCGCTGATGAGGATAGACAGGCTGCGGCCCCTGAAGTTGAACACGCCCAGCTCGGTCACATAGTCGGTCAGCTCTGTGGGAGCAATGCGGCCCAACTCTGTCCGGCGGTTGTCCAGCATCTTCAAAATCCACGGGTCCTCCATCAAAAACTCGCCCACGTCAGAGGACACCAGCAGTTCACGGGCAGGCAGGCCCCGGCTGGTGAGCATCTTTATCATGGCGCACACGTCCCAATACCAGTTGCCAGCCTTTTCGGCGGTGCCGTGCTCCCACTTGGCGGCGGGGGTAAACAGAGCGGGGTTGTCCTCGCCGTCATAGAATTTCACGGGAATGTCCTGGTAAATATCTTTTACCTCTGTCTGGTGGCGCATGGTACAGCCATTGTGGAGTATGGTCTGCACAGCCAGCCATTCCTCCGTGCGGGAAATGCGGGAGGAAAGCTCTGCCAAATCGCCGATAAGCAGCATACGCTCCCGGTCGGCTGGAGTTTTATCGCTCATAAGGGATTCACCAAAGCCACGGTTTTTCAAATGGTCAGCGGTCAGGGGGCGGGAAATGCTGATGTTGCCCGGCTCCAGCTCGTAGGTGCTGAACCCTTCCCTTGCCACCGACACACTGCCTACACGGGGCAGTACGAAGGGGGCGCGGCGCTGGCTGCCCTCGGCGTAGTCCCCCAGCACCTTGGAGGTGCCGAACACGTCCATGGCCGTGTTGGTGGGGAAGTACCGGCTCTTGAAGAAGGTGTGCTCCGGCGGCAGCTCCTTTACCGCCGCCAGCATATAGTAAGTGCTGTAGATATCCATTTCGGTTCTCCTTTCCGTTAGTCCATCATCTCAGACAGGAGGATGCCGCCTTTGCGCAGCTCCTCCTTGTCGGCCTGGGTCAGCGTATAGCCCTCTGCTGCAAGGAGGGCCCGGCTGTTCAGATGCCCTGTGCGGTAGGCGACGGCCGTGGCGGCTTCCGTGCCGCTGGCGTCCACATCGTCTGCCAGCACGCAATTCGCTTTGCCAGTGGTATCTTCGCCCAGCATGGTATAGGTGCCATCATCACCCAGCACCAACACCGTACCGCGCTTTAACACGCCCTGACCTGCCGCAATCTTCACGCCGAAAGGGCTTGTGCGCGGAAATGGTCCTGCAATCAGATTATCCTGGCTCACGCTGCCAACCTTCTTAGCAAGGGATTCGCTCATAATTACCGTACCTCCTTCATCTTTTTGAACGCCTCTACATCCGCTTTTGCCTGGGCGGCTGCGGCCTGGGGGCTGTCCTCGTTTGCTTGAGGCTCACCGACAGGCGCAGCGCCTACCTGATCAGCGGACTGGCCATCCGCCAGCATATCCGCCAGGAAAGCGCCGCTCATTCTTACTTCCGTTGTCACTGCTGCCATAGCTGCTTGGTAGGCCAGCTCCTGGGCCGTGCAAGGATTCTCGCCGTACTTGGCGGCCTGCACCAATTCGGCAGGGTACAGGGACGCGATTGCGTCAATTTCCTTCAGGCGCTGGCGTTCCGCTGCCACCTGGTCGATACGGGCAGGCTCCTGGGCCACAGGTACCGGGGTCGTGATGTTTGCCATGATCTCATTTCCTCCTTCGGATTTATTTGCAACCGGAGGCTGCCCACTGGGCGTGGCCTCGGATTTTGCACCATCGTAACTTCTGCGCGGACGTGCACGGGCTTCCAACGCCTGCTCGACCACTTCCTGTATTTTCGTATGCTCGCCGGTATTGTCTGCACCTTCACAAACCGTTGGAATGCTGTCAGGTGCGAACACGCCGGGGCACAGGTGGAACTCCCGGCCCCGCACAAACAGGCTCCTGCCGTCCGCGCTGGCGGCAAGATTTAAGGGCTCTGCGTCCTCGATGAGAGAATCCGCAAAGCCCTTATCTACAGCCTCCTGGCCGGTCATGTACGTTGTTTCTGCCATCATGCGGGTGATTTCCTGTTCGTCCAGGCCGCACTTGCGCTTGTAAACGCTTATCTGGGCCTTGTCCCAGGCTTCAAACGATGCGGCCAATTCACGAAGCTCCTTGGCGTTGTACGCCCCCCGGATAGTGCTCCAGCAATTATGTATTGCGATAAGGCTGGATGGGTTTACCTTTACGGTGTCGCAGGCGCACATAATGTGGGAGCCACCGCTCATAGCCACGCCGTCCACAATACAGGTGAGGGCCGTGCCCTTTGCCGCCAGCTCCCGCAGGCGATTGTGGATGAGGATGGACACACCGGCGTCTCCGCCCAGGCTGTTCATGCGGATCGTCAGGGACTTGGCCTTGCTGACAGCTTCCAGATCCTGCAAAAACTGGCCCTGGATGATGTAGTCGCCGGGGATGGGGTCGCCCCACCAGTCTGTGGGCTGCTGCTCCACGATTTCCCCGTACATGAAGATTTCCGCGTTCTGCCCGTCCTGCATCGCCATAGCGTAGGTGCCGCGGTCGATGGCCACGGGCTTCTTGAAAATGTTAGGCATCTTCTTCCTCCTTTGATAAGTCGATTTCCTGCCGAGACGTGCCCCCTGCCGCTTCCAAACGACGGTTCTCATCTTTCAGGATTTCCACGTTTTCATCCCAGTCGCCCCCACCCATTTCCCGAGCTACCTGCCCGTGGGTCTTGAGGCCGTTTTGAATGAGCAGTACGGCGGCTTTGGCTTCTTTGAGCGGGTCAAGACTGCCCTGCACTGGGCCTATCCACCGGGCGCCACACCAGGCCGCACGGATCAGTGGGTCAGAGAAAAACCCCGGGGCTTTCACACGCCCCAGGGCTACGGCTTCGCTGAGCCACATTTCATATACGGGCTGGCAGAAATCGGACACGAACCACGCCCGGCGCATGCGGAAATCCTCCCAGGCATCCAAGAGCGCCGCACGGGCGGACGAATAGCTGGAGTTGTATTCCTTGATAAGCACGTCATAGGGGATGCCCAGGCCGGCGCCAATGAGCTCACAGAAGGTTTTCACGAAGCCGTCAAAGCCGGTAACGGGCATAGTGGGGTTGCCAAAGGTGACCTTTTCCCCAGGCTGCAAAATGTTGATGGTGCCTTCGCCCATTTCCAACTCGTTAGGGCTTTGGGAAATGCCGCTGGGATTTTCAAGGGGCACCCCGGCGATGTCGCCTGCGCCTACCTCGTCAAAAGGCAATTCGCTGGCCCCAGCTTCTGTTGTTATCCATGCTGTGAAAAAACACTGTATCATGGCGGCGGTCAGGGCCGAGCGTTCGTAGCGGTTCAGCTGCAGCAGCGGCTCTATCACCTGGGCCAGATAGGTAATGCCCCGGTATTGGTCGCAGCGCTCCGCGTTCATGATGTGCAGGATGTTGGGCAGGCCCGTCCTTTCGCCGTAGGCTTCTATGCGCTGGTGGGTTTCCTTCTCCGTTGTGGTCTGCCAGGGGTATGTGTTGTGGACGTAGTAGGCCGTTACCATGCCGCCAGCGTCCACCTCCACGCCGTCAAAGATGCGGTTGCCGTTTTCGGCCTTGCCCTCGGTCATACTCGCCAGCCCCCCGCCCAGAATCATAGGGGTGCGCACCCGGTCAGCCTCAATCAGGTGTACCCGCAGGGAGTAGGGCCGCAGGCGTGTGCCCTCCCGGCGCTGGAAAAGGGCAAACACGTCCCCACTCATAAGCCAGGAGATAAGCGCCAGCTGCTGTAGGCTCACGAAGTCGTTCATGCCGGTAGCATCGCAGGCGGCTTTATCACCTGCCCATAGGGCAAATTCCCGTTCGGTGCGCTTCTGCCAGGCTTTGGCGGCTTCAGCGGTCAGGCCCAGCGTCTCGTGGTCGATGGAGCTTTTCAGTGTCAGGCCCACGCCCACCACCTTTGTGCGGTTGGTATTGATGGCCGATGTGGCTACCGGGGAGCTCATGTAGAGCATCCGCCCCCGCTGGCGCAAGGTGTAGTTGTTTTGGTCGATGTCCTCCCGGGGGGTGGTGCTGCGTGGCGTGAACCCCCGCAAGGCCCGGCGGGTGCGGCTGGCCCCGGCTTCACTGTAGCCACTGGTGCGGGGGTGGGCCGAATCGGGCAGGAGCAGGCCGGTTTTTTTGTCTTGGAACGTGTGGATCACCTTCTTTGACTTAAGAAAAAATTTTTGATAAAATGCAAGTATAAAAATATAGAAAGGAGAAGCTATGAGCTCAAGGAAAATAAAAAAATAGCTCGAAGATGCAGGATGGGAATGTGTTCGAATTAGGGGTGATCATTACTAGTTTCACCATCCAAACAATCCTAATGTTGTCACTTTACAACATCCTCGCAAAGATGTGCCCATAGGTACACTAAAAGAAATCGAAAAAACGGCTGGAATGAAGTTTACTAAGTAATTTTCGTGTTTAGCCACCGATACACAGATTGGAGAGTGAGGCCAACCCCGGTTATCCGGGGCTTTTCTTTTTTACCAGTCCCTGGGAATGACGGCCACGGCCTTGCGCCTGTTCCCGCCGCTTGCCAGTGCTTCCAGCTCGTCCACCTTCTGCTCAGCCTCCTTGATTTCCTTCATAAGGCTGGGCATGTCCAGCATGGTAAGCTCCCGGTCTTTGAGCTTGTAAGACTTCACCTCGCCATCCAGCAGCGCCAGGTATGCCTTGCGCAAAGCCGCCAGGGCTTCCCGCCAAAAAGCAAGCCGGGCTTGTATTTCCACCTTGTTCCTCATTACCATTCCTCCATCCTGTTTTGCTTCTTTACCCGTGAGCGCTGCACCGGCGCAGCAGGCACAGGTTTCTCAACAGCTTTCCCTCTGGCCTGTTGCAGTCGCCGGTCGATGGCGTCCAAATCCTTAGGCAGGGCCTTGAACGCCGCCATGGCATAGTTACGGCAGTCCAGGGCTTCGTTGCGCTCGTGGCCGGGTATCTTTTCCCATCGCCAAAGATTGCGGTTTGTCTTTGCCTTCTCGTTGTGTACAAGCGCTTCGGACAGCAATCCCGAAAAATAGCCGGGGCCGTAATCGTCCCGCTTAGGGAAATGGCAGAAGCGCGGCCCGGGCTTCTTTACCCGCAGGCCGTCCATGATGTGTTGCTTTCCGGCATCTACGCCAATTTGATACTGCCAGCAGTTGTCCGTATGCACGCCGTTTATGACGATGCGTACTTTCTTGGGCGGGCCGGTGTAAGGCCTGTCCTGCCCGGGGATGCCCTTGATGCAGAACAGCTTTCTGCCGATACGTTCCCGGCACCGTTGGCGTACTTCTTGCGTGAAGTGCCCGCCCTCGTCCTGAAAGCTCATGCTGATGCGCAGCCCCAAGCCATCCTCAAAGCGGTACACCTTGTCAAGAATTTCATCCAGTGCAGCCCATGTCTTATCGGCGTCCGGGCGCCCCATGAGGATGCCCTTCTCAATGCCCCAGGTCTCGCCAAAGTGTCCGTGGCCCACCACCTCATACTCCAGGCGGTCGTCCTGCGTGTCGATGCCGCAGGTGAGAACCAGCACGCCGTCCGGCAGCTCGGCGGGGTATTCCTCTCGGCGGGATAAAAGGGAATCCTCGTCCTCCAAATCGCCTCGGTTTTCCCAAAGCTTGCCAAAGATGGTGTTGTACACTACCTGCATCTTGCGGCTGTCCCCCTGGGCTTGCAGGAACGCCAACACAATGCTATCCCAGCGTTTCCACTGGCTGACAAAGGCATTGAGCCAAAAGGAGCGCACGCCGTTGGCGTAGGCAGCTGGGTTATCCGCTTCCCAGCGGGCAGGTTGGCGCTTCATGGTCAGTTCATCCGAGACGCAGGCGCAGCTGGGGCACATATAGAATACTTTCGTTACCTTGAACACCCGCTGGTGGTTGACCTCCTGCTCCTCATGTTCATAGCGGATGTCCTCCCAGTTTATCTCGTGGTATTCGCCGCAATGGGGGCACTGGCTTTTCCAACGCTCCATGGTGCCCTCGTTGAAGCTGTCCGTGATAGGGCTTGCCCCTCTTACGGTGGGCGTACTAACCTCTACGGCTTTGGCATTGTAGAAGGTGGTCTGCCGGGCCATAGCCAGGCCCCATGGGTCGCCCTCGTCCCCGGCGGACTTGGCCCAGCGGTCGCGCTCGTCTCCGAATACATAGCGGATGGGCTTAGAAGCCAGGGCGTGGGCTTCCGTGGAGCCGCACAGGGTGAGGATGCCGCCGGGGTATGTCTTTTGCAGGACTGTGTTGCCGCTGTCCCTTGACTTGGGCGCAGCGACCTTGGCACGCAGGGTGGGGCAGTCCCGTATCATGGGGGCAATGCGCAGCTTGGAGTAGTCTTTGCCGTCTATGGTGGTGGGATGCACAAAAAGAATGCTGCCCGGGTCTTGGTCGATAATGTAGCCGATGGCGTTGTTGATGAACTCCGATTTGCCCACCTGGGAAGCCGCCACCATGACGATGCGCCGCAGCTTTGGATCGTTGAAAGCATCCATGGGTTCCCGTAGGTATGGGGTTCGGGTGGTGCGCCAGCGGCCCGGCTCGGCGGCAGTTTCGGAGGATAGGCGGCGGTGCTTCTCGGCCCATTGGCTGACGGTCAAGTCTTCCGGGGGCCGAAAGCCTGCCAGCACTGTAGGATTGTCAAACATCTTGTACAAAGAACTCATTGGGAGAAAGCCAGTTCAGTGGCCTCATCGGAAAGTTGTTAGAGCGGCGGTTATGGACAGCAAGTTGTTTTTGGAAATCG
>CANTDZ010000022.1 GCA_947652665.1 uncultured Clostridia bacterium | reverse complement strand
CCAAAGGCGGAGTTGTCTTTCTTTGCCGACACAAGTATACCATATAGCCATTTGGGAATCAAGACACAGAAGATTGTCCATTTCGGCTTCCCCCAATCTGATTTTTGCGGGTAAATCAAAATCAGCTCAGAGGGGTGGGGCACGAGTGGTGTATATTGGATATGATACAATAATATCAAATAAGTCTAAGCTCTCTTTCACGAGCATCACACCTCTGACGCAATATGGACTTTTCGTGTAATGCAGATAGATGGGCGGATAACAAGGAAATCGTGGATAACAATACCATTTGGAGGTGCTTTTATGGATACAAGAGAAATGATCCTGGGACAGACAACCTATGAAGTAAGCCGGTTTTTCAAAAAAGGCAAGACCGTGCAGGACGCCCTTTCTGAGCGCATTTTACAGAATCTGGCCCGGCGGGAACAGCTTGACGAACCCCCACGGACGGCGGTATAATGAATGCGTGGGCGGTTCTTTGTGGAGGCGATTGAAGAATCATGAGAACCGTTAGTTTACCGCTTGCGTTTGCCTATCTGCGGCTTTCTGACGAGGAGGCCAATGCAGGCGAATCCTCCAGTATCACCAATCAGAGGAAAATCATCAAAAGCTATTGCGAACAGCGCGGCATTATGCTGGTGCGTGAGTTTGTAGACGACGGCTGGTCTGGCGGCAACTTTGAAAGGCCAGGGTTCCAGTCCATGCTGCGCACGCTGGAAAAGGGACAGGTCAACATGGTCATCACCAAGGATTTGTCCCGTCTGGGCCGTGATATGCGGGAATCCAGCTACTATGCCGAGCAGTTTTTCCCAGAACGTGGCATACGCTACCTTGCTATTGGCGACAATTTTGACACGGAGCAGGAGAACATTATGGCCCCGTTCCAGTTCGCCATGAACGAGGTCTATCTCCGGGATGGCTCCCGGAAGGTAAAGGATGTGCTGCGCAACAAGCGGGAAAATGGCGAATACTGCGCCTGCCCGCCTTATGGCTACCGAAAGGATGAGCAGGACAGGACGCGGCTGGCACCAGATGAAATGACAGCACCCATTGTGCAGCGCATTTTTGCGCAGGCAGCCGAAGGGGATTCGACCCGAAAGATTGCACTGGATTTGACGGCAGACGGGATTATCCCGCCGATGAAGTACCGGGTGCTGTATACCGGCAACTTCAAGGAAGAAGTGGCTGCCAGGGCATCGGACAGTTGGAACTACACCACGGTCAAGCGGATTTTGAAGAACCCAGTTTATCTGGGGCACACACTATTAGGGAAAACGAAAAAGGCCAGCTTCAAGTCCAAGAAGAAGGTGGCTGTGCCCAAAGAGGACTGGGCTGTGACAAAAAATACGCACCAGCCTTTGGTATCCGAGTCGGAGTTTGAGCGGGCACAGATAAACCTGGGCCGGGGCTCGAAGGACTATTCCGCATATGACCATGTGCGCAAAAGCATTTTTTCAGGCATTGCGGTCTGTGCCAAGTGCGGATATTCCTTGTGCTCCTGCGGGACGGTCTACAAGGGTGAACGGGAGAAATATTGGTATTTGTCCTGTACCCATCAAAGGAAGGACATCGCAAACTCCTGCGAGGGTGTGCGTATCCGATACAGCGACTTGGTAGAACTGGTGCGGCAGGACTTGAACGCCCTGCTCTCCCTGAGCCCGGCTGAGATGGACGAGCTGGTACAAAAAGTCCTTCAGAAAAGCGGGAGCGAGGAAGCCTTGAAAGCGAAGAAGCTGCAAAAGGAGCGCGCTGAAACCCGGCTGACCACGATAGACCGCATTATCAGCAAGCTCTACACAGATAATGCGGAGGGCAGGCTGGGAGATGACCGTCTGGGCAGCATGGTGGCAGAGTTGGAAAAAGAAGCGTCCGGCTTGAAGGCCATGCTGTTGGAAGCGGCGCAAAACACGAAAGAGCTGGAGACGGAAAATAATTTTGCAAAGTTTTTCGCACTGGCGAGGGAGTGTACTACTTTGGACACTTTGGACAGGGATACGCTGCTGGCTTTTGTGGAGCGCATCGAGGTCGGCCCCAAAGAACTGCCGCCGGGGGTGGAGAAGACTACCCACCGCAATCAGCCTTACCGCCAGAGTGTGCGCATCTTTTATAAATTCATCGGGGAACTGGACCCGGACTCGATGAAGGAGTTTCCAAGTGTGAAACCGGGTCTGAATGATGAAGTTTTGTTGTAGGAGGGACATCAAGGGAGGTAGGCGTCAACCTGAAGCAGGGCTACAACGGCGACCTGACTTCCCGCCAGGCGGGCTCTGTGGGCGGCCAGATGGTTAAGAAGATGATCGAGAGCTACGAAAAGGGCCTGAAGTAAAGCAGCCCGACCTAAAGCTTTCCAAAAGAAAAGCAAGCGGTCCAGAGTTTCTGGGCCGCTTGTCCTATGTTCAGACCAGTGGGCTGGTCAAATCCCGCAGGCGGGGCTCGGTTTCCCAAAGCTCCACCAGGGCGGGGAAGTTTTTATCGGGTGCCGTCATCAGTCTGGCGAGCCTGTCCAGCAGCTGCAACCCTTCGATGGACAGCTCGGCCCGGCCCAGCAGGAACGCCTCCATAAACCGGGGCTGGAACACATACGAAATCTCGTTGTTCATCAGGGCGTGGAAGTCGTAGACCAAATACCGGCCCACGGCGCGCAGGGAGTTGGTGCCCAGGCCGTCGGCGTACGCGAATTGACGCCCGTCCGTTTCGCCTTGGCGGATGGCCAGCCATGCGTCCGCAGCCCAGTCAAACTCCACGGGCTGTACATCGTATTGGGTCACCGGCACCGGGAGCCCTTCATAAAACCCGTCGGCGTCGAAGGTGCGCCAGCGCTGCTCCTGCTCCACCCACACCTGGTTGATCCAGTGATCCATGCTCGCCCCCGGCCGGAAGTACGGTGCAAACCCTGCCCGGCTGCGGCAAGGCACGCCCTTGGCCTTATAAATCGAGCTGACCAGCACCGACACAAACCGGCACGTGAGCACCAGCTTGTGCTCCACGGCCCGGTCCGGCACAAATCCGCGCTCGTCCAGGCGAAAGAGCCCTGCCGCTATAGCCGGGGCTGTCAGGTAGATGTCGTCCTCGCAGGGGGCGCGGTACCAGGGCCAGCGGGTCAGGTCGCCATAGCGGAGGTCGGCGTTGGCATTTTTGTTGCCTTCCTGCAGGGTGACCCGGTGGATGATCTGATGAGAAATCAAATCGCCCAATTCTTTGGGGTCGTCGGGCAAAGAACGGAAATAATCCCGGTACAGGCCGGGATAGGTGAAGGGGCCGGTTTCCAGATAATGAGAAAAAATCTGTGCGTCCATACAAAACCTCCTACTTGCGTTTGAGATCAGTATAGCACCGCACAGATTTTTAATCCTGTCTTTTTCTGTTTTATTCAGTCAGGGTGATCACGTGCCGGGGGCAGGCCTCCACGCACAGGCCGCAGCCGGTGCACTTGTGGGAGTCAACCTGGGCGCAGCCGTTTACCATGGCAATAGCGCCCTGGGGGCAGGTCTTCACGCACTTGGTGCAGCTGATGCAGCCCACCTTGCAAACGTCCATGACGGCCTTGCCCTTGTCGCAGTTGGAGCACCGCACCACGGCCTGCTTTTTCACCGGGGCCAGGGCAATAAGCCCCTTGGGGCAGGCGCTGACGCATTTGCCGCAGGCCTTGCACAGGGCGGGGTCGATTTTGGCCACGCCGTTGCAGACTTCTACCGCGCCGTATTCACAGGCCTTGACGCAGTCGCCCAGGCCCATGCAGCCGAAAAGGCACGAGCTGGAGCCTCCCGCCAGCAGGATGGCGGCGTTGCAGCCCTCGATGCCGTCGTAAATGAGCTTGTCCGACGTGTTGTCATAGCTGCCCATGCAGCGCACAATGGCGGCTTTGATTTCCATTTCCACGTCGCCGCCGCCCAAAATCTCAGCGCACTTTTTGGCAACGGCCGGGCCGCCGGGAGAGCACAGGCCTGGCTGGGCCTCGCCCTTAGACAGCGCCGCCGCGTAGCCGGAGCAGCCCGAGTAGCCGCAGGCGCCGCAGTTGGCCCCGGGCAGGATTTCTTCTAGGGCTTCGGCCTTCTCGTCCTTGGGCACCGCCATGACGATGGACGCCACCGCCAAAATCACGCCTGCCAGCAGGCCGATGATGCCGACAATGAGGATCGGGGTAATAAATTCCATAATTTTCTCCTCCTTACATCAAACGGTCTACCAGGCCGTTGAACCCTAAGAAGGATACGGCCACCAGCGAAGCGGCTACCAGCGTGATGGGCAGGCCCTGGAAGGTCTCGGGGATGTCGCAGTCCTCCAGGCGCTCGCGCACGCCGGCGAAGAGGATCATGGCCACCAGGAACCCAATGCCCGAGCCGAAAGCGTTCACCAAAGACTGCACGTAGCCAAAGCTGGGGTCGGCCGCGCCCTTTTCCAGCACCAGCATGGTCACGCCCAGCACGGCGCAGTTGGTGGTGATGAGCGGCAGATAGATGCCCAGGGCGCTGTACAGCGGCGGCATATATTTGCGCAGGACTGTCTCTAACAGCTGCACCAGCGCCGCAATGACCAAGATGAACACGATGGTCTGCAAATAACCCAGGCCGTTGGGCACCAGCAGGTAGGTGTACAGGGGCCAGGTTACGGCGGTTGCAATGACCATGACCACCGTCACGGCGCAGCTCATGCCAAAGGCCGTGTCCAGCTTTTTCGACACGCCCAAGAATGGGCAGATGCCTAAGAATTTATTCAGTACATAGTTTTCCGTCAGGATGGCCGCCAGGAATATGGCCACCAGCGTCTTTATGGCTTGAGCGTCCATTATTCAGCCGCCCCCTTTCCGTTTTTCTCGTTGATTTTAGAGCAGCTGGCCGCCAAGGGGCAGTTGGCACAGCCCGTGGCCTCGGGGGCCTTGCCCTCTTTCGAGAGCTTGCCTGCCAGCGCAATGAGCATGCCAAACACGAAGAATCCGCCGGGAGGCAGCAGGAAGATGATGATGGGCTCCATGAAGTTTGACAGAATGGGCAGACCGAACACGGTACCCGCGCCCAGCAATTCGCGGATGATGCCCATAGCCAGCATAGCGGCGGTAAAGCCTACGCCCATGCCCAGGCCGTCAATGATGGAGGGCAGCACCTTGTTTTTGCTGGCGAACATCTCCGCCCGGCCTAAGATGATGCAGTTTACCACGATCAGCGGCAGGAACACGCCCAGGGCGGTGTCCAGCGCGGGGGAGAAGGCCTTAATAAAGAGCTGCACTACGGTCACGAACCCGGCAATAATCGTGATGAAGGCCGGGATGCGCACCTTATTGGGGATGACATTGCGCAAGAGGGAAATAACGGCGTTGGAGCACACCAACACAAACGTGGTGGCTGCACCCATGCCGATGGCGTTACTAGCCGCCGTAGTGACGGCCAGGGTGGCGCAGCAGCCCAAGATCAGCCGCAGCACGGGGTTTTCTTTGATGATGCCTTTGGTAAATTCCTGCCATAAGCTCTTTTTCTCTTCCATGTCAGTTCCCCCCTTCCGAAGCGTAAGCGTCCTGGTACATTGTAATGGCGTCATTTACGGCATTGGTCACGGCCGTGCTGGTGATGGTGGCACCCGTCATGGCCTGTATCTCGCCCTCAGCCGGGGCCTGGAACTTGACCACCTGGATGCCGTCCGCGCTGTTCGCCACGGGCTGTTTGAACTGGTCGCGGAAGGATTCCTTCTCCGCGTTAGCGCCCAGGCCGGGGGTCTCGCTGTGGCTTAAAATCACCACGCCGGTAATCTCGCCCTCGGCGCTGATACCCGTCATGACGGCAACCGTGCCGCCGTAGCCCTTGGCTTCCGTTTCAAAGACATAGCCAACAGTATCACTGCCGGATTTGCCCACAAAGTGGCCGTCAGCCTCCTCAAAGCTCTCGGCTCCGGGGAGCACGACCATGCGGCTCTCCTCGGCCTTCTCCAGGGCGGCTTGGGCGATGCGGTCCTCGGTCAGAGCATTGGTGCCTGCCAAGGCCGCCGCTACCACCACGCAGATCACAAACAGGATCGCCGCAGGGGCCAGCACGCTTTTTGCGTCCAATTTCATTTACGCCGCCCCCTTTCCTTTTTTCTCTTTGGGCTTGCCAAAAGCCCGGGGCTTTACGTAGCGCTCGATGAGCGGGGTAATAATGTTCATCAGCACGATGGAGTAGCTGACGCCCTCGGGCAGGGAGCCGAACTCGCGGATGAGGATGGTCAGCACGCCGCACCCAATGGCAAACACGATGCGCGCCCGGAAATACAGGGGGCTGGTGGTGTAGTCGGTAGCCATGAAGAAAGCGCCCAGCATCAAGCCGCCTGCCAGCAGGTCAAAGAGGGGGTCGCGGCCCAGAAGCGCGGAGAACACGGCGACAGTCGCCAGGTATGTAACGGGGATAACGGGGCTGATGACTTTCCTTATAATAAGGTACACGCCGCCGATGATAATAGCCAGAGCGCAAGTCTCACCCAAGCAGCCGCCGTGGGTGCCCAAAAACAGCTGCCAATAGTCCGGCGCACTGTTGGGGGAATTCACATACATCATGCCCGAAAGGGGAGTGGCCGTGGTCACGGCGTCGGCCGTGGCGCTATAGTCGAAGGCCGCTGTCCAGTGGGTCATGGGGGCGGGGAAGGAGTTCATCAGGATGATACGGGCGGTCAGGGCCGGGTTCACGAAGTTCTGCCCGATGCCGCCGAACATCTGCTTAATGACCACGATAGCCGCCACACTGCCAAACACAGCCATCAAGGGATTGATGGTGACGGGCAGGTTCAGCGCCAGCAGAATGCCCGTGACTACGCAGGAGAGGTCGCCCACGGTCTGGGGGCGCTTCATCACCCGGCGGGAGATGTACTCGCTGAGCACGCAGGAGGCAATGCAGGTGATGATCACCACCGCCGCCCGGATGCCGAAGATAATAACCGAGGCTATCATAGCCGGGGTCAGGCCGATGATGACATCGAGCATAATATTCTGGGTGGTCTTTTTCCCGTTAAAGTGGGGGGAAGAGGATACAATCAGCTTTTCCATTATTTCTTCCCTGCCTTTCTCACATAGGATTTGCCCAAGCGGATGGCCTGTACCAGCCTGCGCCCGGCCGGGCAGGAGAACGCACAGCAGCCGCACTCCATACAGGTCATGATGTCCAGCTCCTGCAGGGCTTCCACGTCTTTTTTCTCGGTGGCCTTCTCGAGCTTGGTGGGCATCAGCTCCATGGGACAGGCCGCTACGCAGCGGCCGCAGCGGATGCAGGCAGTGGTCTCGTACTGCTGGGCCTCCCGGGCGTCAAAGGCCAGGATGGCGTTGTTCTGTTTCAAAATGGGCAGCTCGTCCGAAGTGATGGCGATACCCATCATGGGGCCGCCCATCAGAATCTTGCGGGGTTCGGACTTGTACCCGCCGCAGAATTCCACCACGTCCTTAATGGGGGTGCCGATAGGCACGATGACGTTCTGGGGGTTCTTGATGGCCGAACCGTCGATGGTCACGCGCTTGAGCGTCAGCGGCATACCCGTGCGCATAAAGCTTGCCAGGAACGAAACAGATGCGATGTTCATCACCAGGCATCCCACGTCAGCGGGAAGCTGCCCCGGCGCGACCTTGCGCCCGGTGCACGCCTGCACCAGAACTTTCTCTGCGCCCTGGGGGTAGCGGCTCTTCAGGGCCAGCACCCGCACCTCGTCCTTGGGGTCCTTCTGGGGGTCGTCGGCGATTTCTGTTAGCTTCTGGATGACGTCGGGCTTGTTGTCCTCTACGGCGATGAGCACCCGGTGCACGTCCAGAATCTCCTTGACCTTGTAAATGCCGTCCAGGACGTTCTTGCCGTTTTCCAGGGCCTCCCGGTGGTCGGAGGTGACATAGGGCTCACACTCGGCCACGTTGATGATGAGGGTATCGATGTTCTTGCCGTCGGGCACATTGAGCTTCACGTGGGCCGGGAAGCCCGCGCCACCTAAGCCTACCAGACCGGCTTTCCGGGCGGCGTCGGCCAGCTCCTTCTTGCTCTTGATGGGGGGCGGCGGAGCGATGGACGGGTCGGGCTCCATCTGGCCGTCGGAATCGATAATGACGGCCTCGGTCATCTGGCCGCCGGTCAGCAATACCTTGGTGATGCTGTTCACCGTGCCGGACACGGATGCGTGGATGGGCGCGCACACAAAGGCGTCGTTATCCCCCACGACCTGCCCCACATACACATGGTCGCCCTTTTTCACCGTAGGCTTGCAAGGCGCACCGATGTGCTGCTGCATAGGGATGATCACCCGTTCAGGCGGCGGCAGGACGGCGCTGGGTGCGTTCCACGTGTTTTTGTGGTGGGGCACCGGCGCTCCGCCGTGCGTCCGGAAAGGGTGCTTTGGGAATTCTTGCATTCTCATTTCCAGCCTTTCTCTCTCATATCGTTTTTACAAACGTTCTTCCTCTTATTTTAATACAGAATCCGCCATCTTGCAACATAATTAAAAGTTTGTCAATATTTAGCCCAAACGGTAGATTTTCACCCCATAAGGCTCCAACTCTATGCAGCCGTTCAGGTCCCGCTTTTCGCCGGTCAAAAGCTCGGTGGCGGGGCCGTGGTAATTGACGTTCACATTAAACCCGCTGCCCTCGGCGTTGACGGCCACCAGCACCGTTTCCTCCGCGCAGGAGCGCCGCATGACCCACTGCTTATTGAGCAGCGTTTCGTTCTTAAAGTCGCCGTAGCACAGCGCCGGGCTTTCGGCCTTGACCTTGCCCAGCCTGCTCAAAAACTCCGTCAGGTCGTTTTCCACAGGGGCGTCGAAGCAGGGCCGCAGGGCGGGGTCGCCGTCCTTCTTGTCGCCTTCGGCGCCCCACTCGCTGCCATAGTACAGGCAGGGGATGCCCGGCATCCCGTACAGCGCGCCGTACAGGGGCTTGATCTGGTTTTTGTCCACCAAAATGCTGTGGATGCGGGACACGTCGTGGTTGTCGGCAAAGCACACCAGGTGCTCACCCTTATACAGCGTCCAGCCCTCGGGGCCGAACTGCCGGGCCAAAGAATGGGCAATCTCGAACATATTCAAAGAGTTAAAGGCCGAATAGAGCCCCTTATAGCACTCGTAGTTGGTGACGCTGTCCAGCATCTCCGGGTTCATGATGCGGCGGTAGTCGCCGTGGATCATCTCGCCTAAGAGGAAGAAGTCAGGCCGCTTTTCCCGGCAGAAGGTGTGCAGGCGGCGCATAAAGTTCTGGTCGACCATATAGGCCACGTCCAGGCGCAGGCCGTCAATCTGGAACTCGTCCATCCACTGGCCCACGCACTCCAAAAGGTGGTCGACCACGGCCGGGTTCTGCAGGTTCAGCTTCACCAGCTCAAAGTGGCCCTCCCAGCCCTCGTACCAGAAGCCGTCGTTGTAGCCGGAGTTGCCGCCGAAGTTGATGTGGAACCAGTCCTTATAGGGCGACGCCTCCCGCTTCTCCTGCACGTCCTTGAAGGCCCAGAACCCCCGGCCCACGTGGTTGAACACGCCGTCCAGCACCACGCGGATGCCGGCTTCGTGCAGGGCATCACAGACCTGCTTGAAGTCTTCGTTGGTGCCCAGGCGGGTGTCGATTTTGCGGTAATCCCGGGTGTCATAGCCGTGGGTGTCCGATTCGAATACGGGGGAGAAGTATACCGCGCCCACGTTCAGCTTTTGCAGGTGGGGAGCCCAGTCTTTTACTTTCAGGATGCGGTGCTCCAGTTTCCCGTCGTTCTCAAAGGGCGCGCCGCAGAAGCCCATGGGGTAGATTTGGTAAAACACCGATTCGTTCTGCCAGCCGGGCTTGTTTTCGATTTTACGGGGCTGGGCTTTGATTTCCGGTTTGGCTTCGATTTTTGCTTCCACTTTTGGTTCCTCCTTGATGGCGGGTGCCGGGGCCGGTTCGGGTTTGGGTTCCGGTTCAGGCTCCGGGTCGGGCTGGGGCTCTTCGGGGGCTTGAGGGGCGTCCTCTGCGGGGCGCAGGGTGTAGGCGCCGTCGCCGTCGCAGATAATGGCGCTGCCGAAGAAAGCCGCCATAGCGTTGACCATGTGGGCCAGGTCGTCCCGCCCGGCGGTCTCCCAAGGGGAGTGCATGGACAGCTGGGTCAGCCCGATGTCCACCGTGGGGATGGACACGTGGGAGCCGGAGATGTTCCCCAGGGTGCCCCCCGCCGGGATGGAGGAATGGTTATAGTAGCTTTGGGTGGGCACGCCCGCGTCCTGGCAGAGCTTGGCGAAGACGGCGGCCGAGACCGCGTCGGTAGCGTAGCGGACGCCGTGCTTGATGACCACGCCGCCGTTTAAGTAACAGCGGCTGGTGGGGTCGGATTTCTCCGGGTAGTTGGGGTGCACGGCGTGGGCGTTGTCCGCTGACAGCATGAAGCTGGACGTGAGGGCCAAAAGGTGCTCCTCCTCGGTCTTGCCCACGGCCAGGCAGATGCGCTTGAGCAGCCCCGACAGCAGGTCGGAATCGGCCCCCTGGCGGGTCTGGTTGCCGGTCTCCTCGTTGTCAAAAATGGCGCAGACCGTGCACTGCTCGCCGTTTTCCGCCTGCAAAAAGGCCTGCAGGGACGAGAACGCGCACTCCAGGTCGTCCAGGCGCGGGGAACCGATGAACTCCTCCCCCGCCCCCACCATAGTGCCCGGGGTGCGGTTGTACAGATAGAGGTCGTAAGAAAGGATGTCTTCTTTCCCCACGCCGGCGGCTTCAGCGGCCAGGGCCAGCACGTCGGCTTCCTTGCCGCCCAGAAGGGGCAGGGTGTCCTTTTGGGGGTCGAGCTTCTGGCCGTTGTTCGCCTCGCGGTTGAGGTGGATGGCCAGGCTGGGGATCACCAGCAGGTCCCGGGGGATGTCGGTGAGGACGGTCTTGATGCCGCTTTCGGTGCGCACGGCCAGGCGGCCTGCCACAGAGAGGGGCCGGTCAAACCAGGGGTTCAGGAGGGCGCCGCCGTAGACCTCGGTGTTGAGCTTAGTGTACTGGCTGTCCACGTGCATTTCGGGGCTGCCCTTTACCTTGAAGGTGGGCGAGTCGCTGTGGGAGGCCGCGATGGAAAAGCCCTTAAAATCCTTGCGGGGGAGCTTGAAGGCCATGAGGGTCGTCAGGCTGCGGGTCAGGAAATACTTGCCGCCGGGGGCAAGGTGCCAGGGCTCGGACTCCTTGAGCTCGGCAAACCCGGCTTCCTCCAGCAGGGCCCGGGCCTCGCGCACCGCGTGGGCAGAGGTGGGGCTGCGGCTGATGAAATCGAGCAGTTCAGGGACATAAGTCTTCATGGTTATCATCCTCTCTTTATCGATTAAAGAATATGCTTTTTTAAGGCTGCGGCCATCTGCGCGGCTTGGCGGGAGGCGGCTACGTCGTGGACACGCAGCAGGTCGGCTCCGCCCAGCAGGGCCGCAGTGTGGGCCGCCAGGGTGGCCGGCAGGCGCTCCTCAAAGGGGGGATCGCCGCAGGGCGCGCCGGTAACCCGCTTGCGGGAAGCCGCCATCAAATAGGCGATGCCCGGCAGGCGGGTCTTATCCACCCGGGCGATGAGCGCCAGGTTTTCCTCCAGGGTCTTGCCAAAGCCGACGCCGGGGTCGAAGCAGAGGCGTTCTTTTTGAATATGGTAACGCTGGGCGGCGGCGAGGCGTTCTTCGAAGAAGCCTTTCACGTGGGCGAAAATGTCCGGCACGCCGCCCGTGGGGCACATGACGATGCATCCGCAGCCAGACCCGGCCACGGCCTCCATCATTTCATTGGGGAAGCCGGAAACGTCGTTGATGATGTGTGCGCCCAGCTCCAGGGCCTTTTGGGCGACCCAGGGGTAGAAGGTGTCCACGGAGACCGGTACGCGCACCTCCCGCAAAACCGCCGGGAGGACAGCTTCCAGCCGTTCCCACTCCTCCTCCTGGGGGATGGCCGTGTACCCCGGCCGGGTGGACTGGCCCCCCACGTCCAGGATGTCCGCCCCTTGGGCCTCCATCTCCTTGGCACGTGCCAGGGCGGCAGACGGGTCGAAATAGCGGTCGCCGTCGGAGAAGGAATCGGGGGTGACGTTTAAGATGCCCATAATATAGGGGCGGTCCAGGGGCAGGACGTGCCCGCGGGCCAGGAACGTGTCTGCCATAGGCTCACTTCCCTCCCAGCAGCGACATGACCTCCGCCCGTGTTTTGGCGTCTGACCGCATACAGCCCCGCAGGGCCGAGGTCTCGGTGACCGCCCCGGCGGCCCGGGCCCCGCGCATGGTCATGCACAGGTGCTCGGCCTGGATAAACACGGCGACCCCCAGGGGCTCCATGTGCTCATAGAGAAAGTCAGCCACCTGGCGAGTCAGACGCTCCTGGACCTGAGGGCGGCGGGCAAAGCAGTCGACGATGCGGGCGAATTTCGACAGGCCAATGATCTTGCCGTCCTTGGGGATATACGCAATGTGCGCGTGCCCGATGAAGGGCAGCAGGTGGTGCTCGCACACCGAATACAGCGGGATGTCCTTGACCAGCACCAACTCGCCGTGGCGGCCGCCCTCGTGGAAGATCTTCAAGTGCTCCATGGGGTCGGCGGCAAGGCCGGAGAAGATTTCCTCGTACATACGGGCCACCCGGTCGGGGGTCTCCAAAAGGCCCTCCCGCTGGGGGTCTTCGCCGATGGCTTCCAGGATGTCGGCCACGGCGCGCTTGATTTTTTCTTTGTCCATAAAAGCTCCCCTTCCTTTTTCCATGCCTTTCTATTATAATCCAACTAAGGCGCAAGGTCAAGAAGGCGCGGGATTGACAAGTGCCGACAAGCGACTTATAATAAAAATGCCCCCATATGGGGGCCAGAAAGAGACGTTGCTGCATTCAAATAGGCGGTTAGCTCACTCCCTGATGAAAGGGGGTGAAGCTTTATGGGAGCAAAAATACTGCGTTTTGCAGTCTGTGTGGTCTTGGCAATCCTGTTGCTGGCCTACATAGCCCCAAAAGCATGTTAGCCGCCCGGCTGCTCTCCGGACGGCTAATGTAAAAAATTAGCTATTCGCAAGGAGCTAACCGCCGTGCGGCAGCGTC
Organism: uncultured Clostridia bacterium; assembly: GCA_947652665.1. GTDB lineage: Bacteria > Bacillota > Clostridia > Oscillospirales > Acutalibacteraceae > Acutalibacter. The sequence goes on along the minus strand of CANTDZ010000022.1, from coordinate 16,842 downwards.
CTTTCTATTTTCATTATAGCAAATACACCTCTGTTTTGTCAAGCATTTTACCAGCCCAAAGCGTCCTTGGTGGCCTTGAAGCCCGTATTGCAGGCTTGGCACATATTACTGCGCTGTATGCTCTTTTTGTTGCCGTTGTCGGTGTATTTTTTGCCGCAGGTCGGGCAGGTGACTGTAGTGACCTCCGGCAGGCCGCTGCTGTAGCTGGACTGCACGTTCATCACGGAGGGGATCATGAACAGGAACAGGGCTAAAAAGAAGGTGACGGCCAGATTTACAACGTTTAAGGTCTGGGCCTTCTGGCCGCCCTCCAGCAGAGCGCCGGGGAAGAACAGGCCCGCCGCCACCAGTAAAAAGCAGCTTTTGATGCTGCCCAGGGGCACTAAGGCCGAAACCCCTGCAAAGATAGGAACAGCGATCCACATGAAGCCCAAAACAGCCAGCACGCACACGCCAATGCCATATGCGGGGAAATTTTTGCGCAGCACGCCTTTTTGCAGGCGCAGGCCCAGTTGTATCAGGGCTAGGCCAAAGACTACGTAGAGGGCACCGTTGCCGATGCTGCCAAAGGTATTCACATCAAAGAAGGAAGCCCCCAGGAAACGCATGGGGATATACGTGTTGTTGTAGAGGTCCAGCAGGCCGATGGCCACCAGGCACAAGCCCTGCACCAGGCACAGCACGCCTACCGAGCGGGCTGCTTCTTTTTCTTTGAAGATATTAAGCAGCATCAGCACCAGTATGACGATGGGCACCACGGTCCGCACCACAAAGAGGGCAAACTGAAGCAATCTTATCGGCGTGCGGTCGGCCAAAGTCGAAAGGCTCGTGAAGATGCTCAGCACGGCCTGGTAATTCACCACTACGTGGGCGATGAGCAGCAGGGCGGCCAAGGTGAAGGGCTTTCGTGCAGTTTTCTCTTTTTCATCCACAATGAGCAACTCCTTTTATGTATTGTGTTCTATATTATAGCTGTGTGGCTGGGGATTTGTCAAGTGGGCCTGCGGGATTGACAAATGCCGACAAGCTGCTTATAATAAAAATGCCCCCATAACGGGGACCAGAAAGAGACGTTGCTGCATTTCATAGGCGGTTAGCTCACTCCCTGATGAAAGGGGGTGAAGCTTTATGGGAGTAAAAATACTGCGTTTTGCAGTTTGTGTGGTCTTGGCAATTCTATTGCTGGCTTACATAGCCCCCAAAGCGTACTGACCGCCCGGATAGCCGCCGGACGGTCAGTTTAGCAATAAACTGATTTCTAGTGGCTGACCGCCATGCGGCAGCGCCTTTTCTGCTTTTATTATACCAAAGGTTCCCGGTAAAGTCAATGCCTTGGTTGACTACTCCCCCGCAATTTGCTATAATAGTTGCCAGGTTTTTAATAGGAAAGGAATGTGAAGGTCAGAAATGGGAAGCATCAGCGAGAGAGAAAATTTAAGGAATGTGGCGATTATCGCCCACGTAGACCACGGCAAGACCACCCTGGTCGACCAGCTTTTGCGGCAGAGCGGCATCTTCCGCGCCAATGAGGCCGTGGCCGAGCGCGTGATGGACTCCGGCGACCTGGAGCGCGAAAGGGGCATCACCATCTTAAGCAAGAACACGGCGGTGCTGTATAACGGCATCAAAATAAACATCGTCGACACCCCCGGCCACGCCGATTTCGGCGGCGAGGTGGAGCGCGTGCTGATGATGGTGGACGGCGTCCTGCTGCTGGTAGACGCCTTTGAGGGCTGTATGCCCCAGACCCGCTTCGTGCTGAAAAAGGCTTTGGCCCTGGGCAAGAAGCCGGTGGTGGTCTTAAACAAGGTGGACCGGCCCGGCGCCCGCCCGGCCCAGGTGGTGGACGAGGTTTTGGATTTGTTCATCGAGCTGGGCGCTAACGACGACCAGTTGGATTTCCCCGTAGTGTACGCCTCCGCCCGGGACGGCTACGCTACCCTGGACGCCGAAAAGCCCGGCACGGATATGACGCCCTTGTTCGAGATGATTGTAAACGAAGTGCCGGCCCCCTTGGGCGAAATGGACGGCCCTACCCAGGTGCTGTTCTCCAACATCGACTACGACGATTACGTGGGCCGCATCGGCATTGGGCGCGTGGAGCGCGGCAGCGTGAAGGTGGGGCAGACGGTCACCATTTGCGGCGGCGCGGAGGATGTGCGCAAAAACGCCCGTGTCACCAAGCTTTACCAGTTTGAGGGCTTGAAGCGGGTAGAGGCCGAGTCCGCCCAGCTGGGCGACATCATCGCCGTGTCGGGCATCGCCGACCTGAACATCGGCCAGACCGCCTGCGACGTGGAGCACGTGGAGCCCCTGCCCTTTGTGAAAATCGACGAGCCCACGGTGTCCATGATGTTCATGGCCAACAACTCCCCCTTTGCCGGGCGCGAGGGCAAATACGTGACCTCCCGGAACCTGCGGGACCGCCTGTTCAAGGAAGTCGAGACGAACGTGGCCATGCGCGTGGAGGAGACCGATTCCACCGACACCTTCAAGGTCTCCGGCCGGGGCGAGCTGCACCTGTCCATCCTCATCGAGCAGATGCGCCGGCAGGGGTATGAGTTCCAGGTGTCACCCCCCAGCGTAATATATAAGGAGAAGGACGGCAAGCGGCTGGAGCCTATGGAGCTGCTGATGATCGAAGTGCCGGACAACTACGTGGGCGCGGTGATGGAAAAAATCGGCGCCCGGAAGGCCGAGCTTCTCAACATGGGCTCCCGGGAGACGGGCTCGACCCATATGGAGTTCAAGATCCCCGCACGGGGCCTGATGGGCTACCGGTCGGAGTTTTTGACCGACACCAACGGCAACGGCATCATGAACCACGTCTTTGACGGCTACGAGCCCTACAAGGGCGACATCCTGCAGCGGCAGCAGGGCTCCATCATTGCCCATGAGACAGGGGAGTCCACCGCCTACGGGCTGTTCTACGCCCAGGATAGGGGCAGGATGTTCATCGGGCCGGGCGTGGAGGTCTACGAAGGCATGGTCGTGGGTGCCAACCCCAAGAACGAGGACATCGTGGTAAACGTGTGCAAGAAAAAGCACGCCACCAACACCCGTTCCTCCGGGGCCGACGAGGCGCTGAAGCTGACGCCCCATTCCGTGCTGAGCCTGGAGCAGTGCCTGGAGTTCATCGCCTCGGATGAGCTGGTAGAGGTGACGCCCCATAGCATCCGGATGCGCAAGACGATCCTGGATAAGGAGCAGCGCATGAAGAAGCAGAGCCGTAAGAAAGCAAACGGAGAGTGATGTGGGTTTTCCATGGATATCGTAATTTTAGACCTGGAGTGGAACGCGGCCTACAGCCGCAGGCTTCAGGGGTATATCAATGAGATTATAGAGTTCGGCGCGGTGAAGTGCGGCGAGGATTTGCAGGTGAAATCGGTGTTTTCGTGCTTTGTAAGGCCCCAGGTTAGCAAGCACATCAGCAGCACCATAGCAAGCCTCACCAGCATCACCGACGAGAACCTGGAGGAGGGCCTGCCTTTTATGCAGGCTGCCGCGCGCTTTAAGCGCTGGGCTGGGGACTGCCTGATTATGACCTGGGGCACGTCGGATATTTTGACGCTCATCGAGAACTGCCGGTACTTCGGGCGGTCGGAGAGGGTGCCGTTCCTCAAGCAGTACCTGGATTTGCAGCGCTACAGCCAGGTACGCATGGGCTGGGGCACCGGCACCCAGGTAGGGCTGGCTACGGCGGCGGAGCTGCTGGAGCTGGATGTCAGCGGCATGGACCACCACCGGGCCCAGGACGACAGCCTGATGACGCTGGAGATTTTGAAGCGGGTCTACGACAAGGAGGCCGTAGGGGCGGCCGTGGATGTGTGCGACGCCGAGTTTTACCGCCGCATGACCTTTAAGACCCATTATATCTGCGACCTTTCCAGCCCCCTGGTCGAGGCCAGCCATCTGCGCTTTGCCTGCCCTAAGTGCGGCGGGGAATCCAAGCGCACCACCCGGTGGAGCCTGAAAAACAAGAGCTTTCGGGCCGAGTTTGCCTGCAAAACCTGCGGGCACCCCTTTGCGGGGCGGCTCATCATCAAACAGAAATATGAGGGTTTAGCCGTGAACAAAAAGACTTTCCCGCTTCCCGAGATACAAGAGCCGCGAGACGCCCAGCCGGGCCCCCTGGGCCAAATGCGCCTGGAGATGCCTGGGGGCGTAGGCGTGCTGCGCTTCCCGGCCTTTGACGGGCTGGGGGTTACCCACGCTTTCTCCACCCGCCTGGGCGGGGTCAGCGAGGGCGAATACGCCGCTATGAACCTGGGCTACAACCGAGGCGACCCCAACGAGAATGTGGCGCAGAATTTCAAGATTTTCTGCGAAGCCGCCGGGTTCGAAGCCGAATCCTTGGTGACCGGCGCCCAGGACCACCACGTCAATATAAAACGGGTAGGGCTCGAAGAGCGGGGCATCGGCATCTGGCGGGAAAAGGTTTGGGAGAGTGTCGACGGCCTGTGCACGGATGTGCGGGGGGTCACGCTGGTCATTTACACCGCCGACTGCGTGCCGCTTTACTTCGTGGACGAGGAGCACCACGCTATCGGCCTGGCTCACGCCGGGTGGCGGGGCACTGCCGCCGGGATGGCCAAGGTTATGGTGGAGCGCATGGCCGATGAGTTTGGCACCGACCCAGCAAAGCTGGTCACGGCGGTAGGGCCGTCCATCTGCCAGGCGTGCTTTGAGGTGGATGAGCCCGTGGCTCAGGAGTTTTTGGCGCTGCCGGGGGCGGAAAAGTTCGTCACCCTGCCCACGGAGACCGACCGCAAGTACCACGTGGACTTGTGGGAGTGCAACCGCCAGTTCCTGCTGGAGGCCGGGGTGCGGGAGGAAAATATCACTATAGGCGGCGTGTGCACCATGTGCGAGAGCGACCTGCTGTTCTCCCACCGACGGACGCGGGGTCACCGGGGCTCCAACTGCGCCATGCTGGCTTTGAAATGAGCGGCTGCCGTCTATGCCCCCGCCAGTGCGGGGCCGACCGGGACGCGGGCGCTGGCTTCTGCCGCAGCGGCTCTCAGATGCGCATTGCCCGTGCCGCCCTGCACCGCTGGGAGGAACCGCCCATCAGCGGGGAAAAGGGCTCGGGGGCGGTGTTTTTTACCGGGTGCTCTTTGCGGTGCGCCTACTGCCAGAACGGGGAGATCAGCCGCGTGGAAAACCCCGGCAAGGCCGTCACCCCCCAGGAGCTTAGCGATATTTTCTTTGACCTCATCGCCCAGGGGGCCCACAACATCAACTTGGTGACGGCGGGGCATTTTGCGCCGCTGGTCGCCGAAGCCCTGCGGGTACGCCAGGTGCCCGTGCCGGTGGTGTACAATTCCTCGGGGTATGAACGGGTGGAAACCTTGCGCCTACTGGAGGGCCTCATAGACATTTACCTGCCGGACTTTAAGTATGCGGAAGCCGGGCTGGCCGGGGAGCTGTCCCAGGCCGAAGATTACCCGGAGCGCGCCCGGGAAGCCATCCACGAGATGGTGCGGCAGGCAGGCGCGCCGGTTTACGGGGAGGACGGGCTCATGAAGCGGGGCGTGCTCATCCGGCACTTGATTTTGCCGGGGCACACGAAAAATTCCCTGGCGGCCCTGGACGTGTTTGCCGAGGAATTCCCCGGCATCCCCGTGAGCCTTATGGCCCAATACACGCCCCAGGCCCCGGTGGAGGGGCACCCGGAGCTGTCGCGGCCCATCACAAAACGGGAACTGGAGAAAGTACAAGCCCGGCTGTTCGAACTGGGGCTGGAGGGGTTCGTGCAGTCCCGCAGCGCCCAGGGGGCCGGGTACATACCGGATTTCCATCAATTTGAGTAAAAGGGAGGCGTCTTTGTGGTAAGGATGCATTGCCGATCGTCACTGGAAAAGATTTTCGCCGACTCCGGGGATTTCCGGGTCGAGTACAGCAAGGGGAGCTGCCTGCAGGGGGAAAGCTTTGCCTGGCAGCTGGCCCTCAAATGGGACGGCTGGGGAACGAGGCCCATCACCCTGCAGGTGGAGTCGCCCCTGGCCGAGCACATGCGGCTCTACCGGGTGGGCAGCGTTCCCTGCGAGCTGCCGGCTTACCCGGAGCGCCATGACAGCGACTACCTGTCCGTAAAGCCGGGGCTGTTCCCCGACCCGCTGTTCCCCCTGGAGGGGGGCCTGGAAATCAACGGCTTCACCCAGACCGTCGTGTGGGTAGAGGCCCTTGTCCCTGCGGACTGCCAGGCGGGCGAGTACCCTGTCACCGTGCGGGCCCGGGGCGGGGATGAGGAGGCCGAGAGCACCTTCACCCTGGAGGTGGTAGGGGCCGCCCTGCCCAAGCAGGAGCTCCGCTACACCCAGTGGGTGCACGGGGACTGCCTGGCCCAATGGTACGGCGTGCCTGTCTACAGCGATGCCTACTGGAAGCTTCTGCGCCGCTACCTGCAGGCCGCCGCCGAGGAGGGCATGAACATGGTGCTCACCCCCGTGCTGACCCCGGCCCTGGACACCGAGCCCGGCGCCGAGCGCCCCTGCACCCAGCTTTTGCGCATCCGCAAGACCAAGAACACTTATACCTTTGATTTTGCCGACCTGGCCCACTTTATCCGCATTGCCCAAGAGGCCGGGATCGAATACTTTGAGGTTTCCCACCTGTTTACCCAGTGGGGAGCCGGGTTTGCGCCTGCTATCTATGTGATTGAAAACGGCGCGCGCGTCCGTGCGTTTGGTTGGGACACGCCAGCGGATTCCAAGGAATACAAGGACTTCTTAGCCCAGATGCTCCCCGCCCTGACCGCTTACCTCAAGCGCGCGGGGCTGGAAGGCAAGGTGATCTTCCACGTGTCGGACGAGCCTGAGGACAAGCACTTGGAAGCCTACAAGTCGGCGAGGGAATCGGTGCTGCCCTACTTGGACGGCTTCCCCCTCTACGACGCCCTTTCTGACCCCGCTTACTTTGACAAGGGCCTGGTGGACCATCCCATCGCCGCCACCAACCACATCGAAGCCTTCCTCCAGCGTCAGGTGCCCGGACTGTGGGCCTACACCTGCTGTGGCCAGAACGTGGACGTGGGCAACCGCTTTTTGGCCATGCCCTCTTACCGCAACCGCATTTTGGGCTGGCAGCTATACAAATATAAATGCGCCGGGTTCCTGCATTGGGGGTACAATTTCTGGAACTCCCAGAACTCCCGCAGCACCATCGATCCCTACACCGTGACCGACGCCGGCCGGGCCTTCCCCGGGGGCGACCCCTTTACCGTCTACCCCGGCCCAGACGGCCCCGTGAAATCCCTGCGCATGAAGGTGTTCCACCACGCCCTGCAGGACTTGCGGGCCTTGGAGCTGCTGGAATCCCTGGCAGGGGAGGACGCGGTCAAGGCGCTGCCGGGGTACGAATCGCTGACCTTTGCCACCTACCCCCGCTCCCCCGGCAGCCTGCTGGCCTGGCGGGAAACGGTCAACGCGGAGATAAAAAAGCACTTGGAGGGAGCCGATGGATAAGATTCGGATAAAAGGCCTGCGGCTGTTTGCGTACCACGGGGTCAACCCGGAGGAGAAGCGGGATGGGCAGGAGTTCGTGCTGGACATCACCCTGAAAGCCGATTTGAGCCGGGCCCGGCAGACCGACGACCTGCACGACACCGTCAACTACGCCGCCGTGCGCAAGACCGTCCAGCGGGCGTTCACCGAGACAAAATATGATTTGATCGAACGGGCGGCGGAGGCCGTCTGCCAGGCGGTTCTGGAGGACTTCCCGCAGGTGAGGGAAATCAAGCTGCAGCTGAAAAAGCCCCAGGCCCCCATGAACGCCGTCTTTGACTATGTGGCCGTGGAAATCACCAAAAAGAGGGAGGCGGCGCTATGAGGGCGGTACTGGGCCTGGGAGGCAACCTGGGCGACCGGGAAGAGAATTTGGCGGCGGCGGTGGGGGAGCTGGAAAAGCTGCCCAAAACCCAAGTGCTGGCCATGTCGAACCTGTACGAGACCGAGCCCTTTGACGTGCAGTCGGAGCAGCCGGAGTATTTGAATTGCTGCGTGGTGCTGAACACGAAGCTGCCGCCGGAGGAACTGCTGGAGCGCTGCTTGCAGATTGAGGCGAAGCTGGGCCGGGTGCGCACGGAATACCACGGCGCGCGGACCATGGACATCGACCTGCTGCTGTACGAGGGGTTTCAGGGGGCCTCGGAAAAGCTTACCGTCCCCCACCCGCGCATACGGGAAAGGGCCTTTGTCATGGTGCCGCTGTCCGACCTGTTCCCCGGATGCCAGGCTCTGCCTTTTGGGTTTGACTTTTCGGAGGACTATCAAAAAGTGGATAAGAGCGGCGTGAAGCTGTATAAATAAGGGCCGCAAGGCTCTTATTTTCATATAGAATTCACATTGCACGGGTAAACTGTAGGAAAAAGGAGGGAGCCAGATGTATCATCTGCTGGTTGTAGACGACGAGGAAATGATCCGCAAGCTCATACGCAAATACGCGGAATTTGAGGGCCACCAAGTCACCGAGGCCGAAAACGGCATGGAGGCCGTGGAGCTGGTCCGCCGCAGCCCTGAAGCTTTCGATTTAGCCGTTTTAGATGTGATGATGCCGGAGCTGGACGGCTTCTCGGCGGCGGGGGAGATCCGGAAGGTGTCGCCGATGCCGCTGCTGATGCTGTCGGCCAGGGGCGAGGAGTACGACCGCATACACGGCTTCGAGCTGGGCGTGGACGATTATGTGGTGAAGCCCTTCTCCCCCAAAGAGCTGATGATGCGTGTGAACGCCATCATGAACCGGGCCCGGCCCCAGGGCGGGCCGCAGAAGCGCAATACGGTGGAGATTGAGGGTTTTTGCATGGATTTCGATGCCCGTGTGGTGACCATCGACGGCCAGCGGGCCGACCTGTCCCCCAAGGAGTACGACCTCTTAAGCTACCTGGTGCACAACCGCGGTCTGGCACTGACCCGGGAGATGCTCATCACCAACGTGTGGGGCTACGACTTTTACGGCGACGACCGCACCTTAGACACGCACATTAAGCTGCTCCGGCGGTCGCTGGGGCCTTATAGCCGGTTTATCGTCACGCTGCGGGGCGTAGGCTACCGCTTCGACGCATGAGCCGCCGAAAGGGGCGCCAGCCGGGGCTTTACGTGCAGATTACGGCGGGGTTCTGCCTGTTTGCCCTGCTGAGCCTGGTGCTCTTGTGGGTGCTGCAAACCGTGCTGCTGAATCCCTTTTACCGGGCCATCAAGACCGGCGAGGCCAAGCGCATTGCTGACTCCATCGTCAAGAGCATTGACAGCCCGGAGCTGGACAGTACCGCCTACGACACCTGCCTGCGCACGGGCGTGAATATCTTTGTCACCGACCCCATCGGGCGCAGGCTGGTGGGGTATCACCAGACCTTCAAGGAGAGCCTGGTGGCCAGCATGGGGCGCATGGAGCGCATCGCCATGTTTGACAAGGTGAACCTGCTGGGGGGGACGTATACGGAGACGTTCCAGTCCCGGCAGGAGGGGGCGCAGCTGATTTTGCTGGGCACCATTGCGCCCACCGCAAACGGCGACCCGTGGCTGGTGCTGGTGGAATCGGAGATCACCCCTGTAGACGCCACGGTGGATACCCTGCGGGTGCAGCTTTTGTGCGTCACCTTGGTGATGCTGCTGCTGGGCACGGCCTTGGCGGCGTTTTTGGCCCGGCGCATTGCGGGGCCGCTGACCGCCATGAGCGAATCGGCCAAGCGGCTGGGCCAGGGGGATTACAGCATCCGCTTTGCGCCCCAGGGAGCCCGGGAGGTCAGCGAGCTGGCCCAGACCCTCAATTACGCCGCAGGGGAGCTCTCTAAAGTCGACCAGCTCCGGCGGGAGCTGCTGGCCAATGTCTCCCACGACCTGCGCACCCCCCTGACCATGATTAAGGGTTACGCCGAGGTCATGCGCGACCTGCCCGGGGAGAACACGCCGGAAAACGTCCAGGTCATTGTGGACGAAGCCGGTCGCCTGACCGACCTGGTCAACGACCTCTTGGACCTTTCCCGCCTGGAGGCCGGGGCCGCCGGGCTTGCGCTCACCCGCTTTGACCTGACGGCGTGCATCTGCGCTATCCTGACTCGCTACGACAAGCTGGCCGACTACCACTTCTCCTTCCAGTTCGAGGGGCACATTACGGTGGAGGCCGACGAGCTGAAGATATCCCAGGTGGTGTACAATTTGGTAAACAATGCCATCCACTACGCCGGGGAGGATAAGACTATCACCCTGCGCCAGTCGGTGGAAGAGGGGCGCGTGCGCATCAGCGTCACCGACACCGGCGAGGGCATACCCGCCGACAAGCTCCCCGATATTTGGGACCGCTACTACAAGGTGGACAAGGAACACCGCCGGGCCCAGGTGGGCACGGGCTTGGGGCTGTCCATTGTGAAGAATATTTTGGAGCTCCACGGCGGGGCCTACGGGGTCGAGAGCGCTTTGGGGCAGGGCAGCACCTTCTGGTTTGAGCTGCCGGCGGTCTTGGATGAGGAATAAGGCGAAATTTCTTGCATCCTGCCGGAAGACGTGCTATTATAAAAATGCGCAAACGCGCGGGAGCTTGCCAAAACGGTAGGCGGTTGGCCTTCTGCGGAGGGCCTGGAACTTCCGATTACATAGAGACCCGGCACCTGCGGGAATTTATGGAAAGGAGTGTAGCTTATGAGCGACTTTGAGCTGCTGTCCTTGGTAATCATGCTGATTGCCTTAGTGGCGTCTCTTCTCAAAGACGCAAAAAAGTAACCGCCCCAGTGCCTTGGAGCGGTTACGCTTTTCTGAGTATTAACTAATCCAGGCCAACCGTCTATCGGCAGGCTCTCTTTTTCTATATCTAATTATATCCTATATTTCACACAATGTCAAGCTGCGTCTGCTTGCTTATTCTGTCCAACTGTGGTAAAATTGAACAACAACCCCTAAGGAGGCACCCCCTATGCAAGCAAAACCTTTGCCCCAAAACGGCACCATCGGCATCTGCTCGCCCAGCCATGTGGCTGTCCATGAGCGTTATGGCCCTATGCTGGCTGGCATGAAGCAGGAGGGCTTCCGGGTGGTGGAAGCCGAAAACCTTTACAAAGACACCTGGGGCTTCCTGGCCGCCGACACCGAGCGCGCCGCCGACCTGAACCAGCTTGCCGCCGATGAGAGCGTGGACTATATCCTCTTTGGCGGCGGGGAGGGAAGCCCGGAGCTTTTGCCCTATTTGGATTTCAGCCTGTTCCAAAAGAACCCCAAGCGCATTTGCAGTTATAGCGACGGCACCACGCTCTTAAACGCCATCTGGGCCAACACGGGCCTGGAAACCTACTACGGCCAAGACCCGACGATGTTCACCGGCTGCACGGACTACAACCGCCGCCACTTCGAGGGCCATATCTTAAGCGATACTATGCGGGAGCACGAAAAGAACTCCCCCTGGCTGACGCTGAATCCCGGCGTGGGGGAGGGCGTCCTGTGCGGCGGGTACACCATGAACTTTGCGCTGCTGCTGGGCACAAAATATTTCCCCGTGGATTTGGACGAGCCCCATATCCTGTTTTTGGAAGACCACGAAAAATACAACGGCCCGGCTAATGTCAGCTCCATGCTGGCCTGCATCGAGCAGAGCCCCTTTATGCGGACGGTCACGGGCCTTATCTTCGGAAACTACTCGGACGAGCCCTGCCCCCAGCTCTATGCGCGGCTGAAGGTTTTAGGGGAGAGGCATCATATCCCCGTGGTCTACTGCGACGACTTTGGGCATGGGGAGAATCACGCCATCTTGCCCATCGGGCGCAAGGCGGTACTGGATGCAGGAGGCCAAAAGCTATGCTACTGAAAAATAACCCCCGCTCCTATGCCTTGGTGTCCTTGTGTGGCCTGCTGGCTGGGGTGCTCACCCGCCTTACCGACTTCTGCCCCAAAGAGTCGCTGTGGGGCGTGCAGGCCATAGCTACCCTTTACGGCTTCTGGATTCTTAGTGTCACAGCCATTGTGCTTTTAAGCGGCTCGAACCTGTGCGCGGGGCTGAGTTCGTTCCTTTACTTGTTCTCCATGACCGTAAGCTTTTACGGATTAAAATATATTTTGGATGCCTACGTTTTCCGCTATGAGGATGTATTTTTTGAAACCAGCCTTTTTTGGTTGTACACGATACTTTCCTTGGTGTGCGGCGCGGGGGCCTTTGTGCTGTATTTCTGGGGGCGCGGCGGGATGTTGGCAAGCTTCTTATATGCCTTGCCTGTAGCTGCTCTGCTGGCGGAGGCTTTAGCAGTTGGGATATTTCTCGTGTCCAACCACACTTACCTGTTCCAGCTGGTGATGGATGCGGCCGGGGCCGGGCTTCTTGGCGTGATGTTCCATAAGCGGGCATCGAATAAAATCGTGTACTATGGCTCTGTTTTATTGGTGGGGGCAGCGGTGTATCTCGTCGTGTACCGGCCGTTTTTATAAGGAGGCGATGACCCTTGCATTTTTCCACGTGGGTGGCCTTGATCGTTTTGCTCCTGCTGTTCTTCGTCTTCCCCATGAGAAGGAAGCAGGCGGCCGTTTGTAAACATATCATGCAAAAACGCAAAAAGGAGGGCGCGGCTATGGAAGCGCTGGCTAGACAATTCATTGGCAAAGAATGCTTGCTTTACACGGTGACGGAAGTCTCCGGCTCGGTGCAGGGCACCATAAAGGAAGTAAACGGCAGCGGGCTGCTTTTAGAAGACGCACAGGGGCAGCTGCAGGCCATAAACCTGGAATTTGTTACCCGCATACGGGAGTTCCCCCGGAATAAGAAGGGAAAAAAGAAGTCTATAATCGTAGATTGAGTATAAATGGAAACAATAAATAAAAAAGGAGTTTGATTCAAATGAGCGAGAACCTCGAAAACTGCACCCACGATTGTTCCACCTGCGGGGAGAACTGCCCCTCCCGGGAGGGCCCCCAGAGCTTCCTGGAGAAGACCAACGACCTGTCCCACGTGAAGAAGGTCATCGGCGTAGTAAGCGGCAAGGGCGGCGTAGGCAAGTCCCTGGTGACGTCCCTTCTGGCCACCACCATGCGCCGCCGGGAGCTGGCCACGGGCATTTTGGACGCGGACATCACCGGGCCTTCCATCCCCAAGTGCTTTGGGCTCAAGGGCAAGTGCATGGCCGATGAAAACGGCATGTACCCCATGGACACCAAGACCGGCGTAAAGGTCATCAGCATCAACCTGCTGCTGGACGAGGAGACCACCCCGGTGGTCTGGCGCGGCCCGGTGATTGCCGGAGCCATCAAGCAGTTCTGGACAGACGTGGTGTGGGGCGACGTGGACTATATGTTTGTGGATATGCCCCCCGGCACCGGCGACGCCCCCCTGACTGTCTTCCAAAGCCTGCCTCTTGCCGGCATCATCATCGTCACCTCCCCCCAGGAGCTGGTCTCCATGATCGTCTCCAAGGCCGTGGAGATGGCTAAAATGATGGACGTGCCCGTGCTGGGCCTGGTGGAGAACATGAGCTACGTCCAGTGCCCCGACTGCGGCAAGCCCTTCTCCGTCTTCGGCGAGAGCCACATCGACGAGGTCGCCGCCAAGTACGGCCTGAAAGTCCTGGGAAAGCTGCCTCTGGACCCCAAGCTGGCCGCCGCCTGCGACCATGGCACCATCGAGCTCTTCGACGGCGACTGGCTGGAGGAAGCCGCCAACGTCATCGAAGCTGCGGAGTAAGCCTATGTTTGAGCTGAAAAATGAGCGCTTCACCGCCAAAGTCGACCCCTTGGGCGCGCAGCTGGTGTCCTTCCAGGACAGAGGGCGCGAGCTCTTATGGGTGGGCGACCCCACTTACTGGCGGGAGCACGCGCCAGTGCTGTTCCCCATTGTGGGGGCCTTGCGGGAGGGCCGCACGAAAATCAAGGGGCAATGGTTCGAAATGCCCCAGCACGGCTTTGCCAAGCGGCGGGAGTTTGCGCTGGATAAACAGGTGGAAAGCGCCGTCTCCCTGACACTAAAGGCCGATGAGGAGACCAAGCGCCAGTACCCCTTTGACTTTGCCCTTAACGTGGACTATATCCTAAACGAGGACGGCTACACCACCCAATTCACCGTGGAGAACACTGGGGATGAGCCCTTGCCCTTCTGCATTGGCGGCCACCCGGGGTTCAACCTGCCCATGGAAGACGATGCGGAATTTGAAGACTACACCATCCAGTTTGAAAAAGAAGAAGCCCAGCAGTGCCCCACTGTGGTCATAGGGGCGGGGCTGCTGGACTATGAAAACACTGGTTTCGAGCTTCAAGGCCGGGAGATCCCCCTGCGGCACAGCCTCTTTTATGGGGACGCGCTGGTGTTCCGGCATTTGAACTCCCGCCGGGTGCGCATTGTGAACAAGTCTACCGGGCGGGGCGTGGAGATGTACTTTGGCAGCGAGTTCCCCATGCTGGGCATCTGGTCGGCCGCAAACGACGGGCCTTATGTCTGCCTGGAGCCCTGGACGGGCTGCGCCACCCTCACCACCGAGGGCGACGAGTTTGTCGAAAAGTGGGGCATGCTGTCTATTGAACCTGGCACAAAATATTCTTATAGTTTCAGCGTGCGGGTGTTATGAGCCGGGGAAGGTAAGCTCGATGATGAGCGCCCCTTCATGGCACTGGGCGGTGATGGTGCCGCCCATGCGCTCGGTGAGGAGTTTGGCGATGGACAGCCCCAAGCCGGTGGAAGCCCGGCCCGTTTCGATGGTATAGAAACGGTCGAATAAACGCGCGGCCGTGACCGGGGTAAGCCCCGGCGCCGTGTTCTGAAAAGTGGCTCGGCCCTCTGGGGTCAGGGCCACTTTTAGGTCTCCGGCACTGTATTTCAGGGCGTTGGAAAGAATGTTGGAGAGGATGCGGCTGAGGGCCTCCGGGTCCAGCCTGCGGGGGACGGGGGTGCCGGGCAGGTCGATTTCCGGCGTGATGCCCCGGTTTTGCAGCGCCCCGTAAAAAGACACCAGGCTTTCCTCCAGCGCCCGGCCCAGGTCCACGGGGGAGGGGGACACGGGCTCGGCCGCCACCACCGAGTAGCGGAACAGCTCCTCGGTCAGGCGGCTCATGGCTTCTACCCGGCCTGTGATGAGCCCCAGGTATTTGCGTACCAGTTGGGGGTCAGCCTCGCGCTCTAAAAGCTCCAGGTAGCCCCGGATGGCGGTCAGGGGCGTGCGCAGGTCGTGGGAGATGCCGGTGACGGCGTCCTTTAGCTCCTGGTCGCCCTGCTGGTATTGCAGGCGGGCTTCCCGCAGAAGGCGCAGCTCCTGGTTTAGCTGGGAGACCAGCTCCCGCATGGCCTTGTCCCGGGTCGATACGTCTAAAAGGGTGTTGGTCTCCAGGCCCTGGTGGCGCTTTAAGTTCCGGGCGATCTCCCGGGCCGTCCGGCGCATGAGCCACAGCTTGAGAATCAGGGCCGCTAGGACGGCCAGCAGTATCCACTCCATAAAAATGCTCCTTACTTTACGTCTAGGCGGGTGAAAGCCCACGCCTCCAGCCCCGTGCAGGACAGGGCCGTCACAACCGCGCTGGCGCAGACCCGCAGGGGGGATTCCACCCCCAGCGACGCGCATTGGAACACCATGCCGCCCAAGGTGCAGTCATAAAGCGCCTGCAATAGGGCCCGGTAGGAGCCCTGGGGGTAGTTGGTGCCGACCATAGCGGCCCACTCCTCGGATATCCCCAGATGCGCCTTTAAGTACTGGCCGAACGCTATCATGATAAACCCCAGCGTCAGGCATAGGGCGATGGCCCCGGCGCGGTTCTGTACGAGCAGGGAAAGCATGGTGAAAAATGCCGCCAGCGCCAGCAGGACCAGCACGGAACACCCCGCCAGGATGCACACATACCCTGGGTCGCGGCTGAGCCCGGCCCCTAAAGCGAAGCTCAGCCCCAGAAAGGGTGCCAGGTACGCCGCCGCCAGCAGCAGGGACACCCACACGCTCAGCAGCAGCTGGGAAAAGTATACCGCCAGCCTGCCGTGCCCCGCGATAAGCTTGTTGCGCAGGGTGCCGCAGGCGTGTTCACGGCCCAGTACCACCGGGCAGAAGATGGGCAGCACCAGGGCCAGCGCCAAGAGGCAGTTGAACGCCCCCGCATCCCAAACATAGTCCCGGGCTTTTACTCGGCCGGTGGACACCCCCACATAGAGCATATAGAGCCCGGAAAGCGCCATGGCTCCCATGCATCCCCCAAAGACCCGGTCGCGCCAGGCCCCCCGCCAGCCAGCCCGAAGCAGGTTTTTCATGGGGCACCTCCTACTTTAAGTCCTTGCGGCTGAACAGCCCCAGGCCCGCCAGAGTACTCGCAATGGCGATGCCCGCCCCGCACAGCGCCAGGCGCAGGGGATTGGCTATCTCTATCTGTGCGCATTGCAGGGCCTGGTTTACGGGGAGGAAGTCGTCTAAGAACTCATATATGGCGCGCTTGGTGCCTGTCAGATAGGCGGGGTTGGGGGTGCCGTTGTCTACCACCATTTCGCCGTTTACAAACGACACCATGTTTTCAAAGGTGGGCGGCTCGCTGAGGGCGCCGGTGACCATCATGGCCGCAAAAAACAGCAGGATGACAACGACCAGGCACGCCACGGCGCTTACAGCCTTGTTCTGGCACAGCATGCTGACCATGATGTAAATGGATGTAATCCCCACCACCACAAAGACAGACAGCACGGCCGCCGATACAATCGCCATGGGCGGGTTGATGAAGGTACCGGGCAAAAGCAGCCCCAGCACCGTGCCGGGCACGGCGGAAGCCAAGCAGAGCAAAAGGGAGCCGATGATGCAGACCACCCAGTTAGCCATGTAAATTTCATGGCGGGTGCGGCCCACCATCATTTTATTTCGTATGGTGCCGTCGCTGTAGTCCACGCCCAGGTACAGGCTGACAAAAATGGGCGCGG